>NZ_QAJB01000472.1:8519-8963 GCF_003061325.1 Microbacterium sp. HMWF026 | reverse complement strand
GTGCTGGACAAGCGTCTGACCGCCTTCCTGCGCCGCAACCTCGAGCAGCGCCGCCTGCTCGAGAAGATCGAGGAGCGCGAACGACGTCGCGACATCCTCGTCGGCGACGAGGCGGTGTTCGCGTTCTACAACGCACGGATCCCCGCCGATGTCACCGACGTGCGCTCCTTCGAGACCTGGTGGAAGGATGCCGTCGCCCGCACGCCCCACCTGCTCGACCTGCGCGAGTCCGACCTCACCGGCGACCGCGCGCAGGGCGACGACCGGGCGTTCCCCGCGCGGTGGCGGCAGGGCGATCAGACGCTCAACCTCGCCTACCGCTTCGAGCCCGGGGCTCCAGACGACGGGGTGACGGTCGTCGTCCCCCTGCCGCTGCTGGCGCAGCTGCGCCCCGACGGTTTCGACTGGCAGGTGCCGGGCATGCGCGACGAACTCGTCACCGCC
>NZ_QAJB01000472.1:0-8509 GCF_003061325.1 Microbacterium sp. HMWF026 | reverse complement strand
CGCCGCAACGTCGTGCCCGCGGCCGACTGGGCCGAGAAGTTCTCGGCCGAGCTGGCCGAGAAGGGCCCCGAGCACGCGAACGGACTCCCCCGCACGACGCTCGTCGACGCCCTCGCCGCGCTCGTGCAGCGCGTCGCGAACCAGCGCGTCGGCGCGGCGGACTTCGAACTCGATCGCGTCCCGGCGCACCTGCTGCCCTCGTTCCGTGCCGTCGACGCGCGCGGCCGGGCGATCGGCTCGGACCGCGATCTGGGCGCCCTGCAGCGCCGGCTCGCCGACCGCGCCCGCTCCAGCGTCGAATCGGCCGTGACCCGCGAGCGCCCCGCCGCGCGGTCGGCGGCGAAGGTCGCCGAGGCGTCGCCGGCGTTCGCATCCCGGTCGACACTCACGACGTGGGACTTCGACGAGCTGACCGAGGTCGTCGACACTCCCGTCGCGGGCGGGGTGGTGCGCGGGTACCCGGCGCTCGTCGACGAGGGCGCGAGCGTGGCCCTGCGCGTCGAGGCGACACCCGAGGACGCCGCGCGCCACACCCGCGCCGGCATCCGCCGCCTGATGCTGCTGGCCGTGCCGTCACCGGCGGCGTACGTGCTCGACCACCTCACCGCGAACGAGAAGCTGGCGCTCGCGGCATCCCCGTACCAGAACGCCAAGGCGCTCATCGAGGACGCGCGCGTGGCGCTGGCCGACGATGTGCTCCTGCGCGAGAGCTCCACCGGGGTCGTTCGCACGAAAGCGGAGTTCGAGCGGGTGCGCGACGCGTTCTCGTCGGTCTCGGTGGACCGCACCTTCCAGACCGTGTCGCTCGCGGCGAAGATCCTGCTGGCCCAGCGCGAGGTCGAGCGGGCGATGAAGAATGCCTCGTCGATCACGCTGCTCGGGGCGCTGAACGACGTGCGCGGTCAGCTGAAGGGGCTGATCTTCCCGGGGTTCCTGTCGCGGACGGGCCTGTCGCGCCTGCAGCACCTGCCGCGGTACCTGGCGGGGGCGCTGGAGCGGGTGAAGACCCTCGCCGACAACCCTGGCCGAGACCGGCAGCGCATGACCGAGTACGAGCGCGCGACCGCTGGATTCACCGACGCCGGCGGCGCCGTGCCCCTTCCGGCCGACGCTCCGGCCAACCTGGTGCAGACGCGGTGGTTGCTCGAGGAGCTGCGCGTGAGCCTGTTCGCCCAGCGCCTGGGCACCGCCGAGCCCGTCTCGCCGCAGCGCATCGCGAAGGCTCTCAAGGGCGCATAAGTCGCGAGGGGTGTCGCCTTCGCGGCCCGCGGAGCGACGCCTTCTGACCACTCACGCGGAGAACGGGACCGGCATCACACGCCGAGTGACGCGCCCCAGGTGCGAAGAAGGGCCTCGAGCGCGCGTCGCTGATCGGCGTCGAGCCCCGCGAGCAGACGCTGCTCGTTCGCGATGTGGGCGGTGAAGGCCTCGTCGATCACCCGGCGTCCGGCCGGCGTCAAGCGGATGACCCGCGCGCGCCCGTCGTCCGCGTCGTCGTCGCGCACGACGAGACCGGATGCCAGGAGCCGGTCGACGCGCTTGGTCACCGCCCCGCTGGTCACCATCGTGTGGCGCGCGAGCTCCCCGGGGGCCGCGGCGAACGGCTCCCCGGCGCGGCGGAGGGCGGCGAGGATGTCGAACTCCCCCTCGCCGAGGCCGTAGCGGCGGTAGACCGCGAGCAGCTCGTCGCGCAGGTGATCGGCGAGGCGGTGCAGGCGTCCGATCACCTGCATCGGCGAGACGTCGAGGTCGGGACGTTCGACCTCCCACTGAGAGGTGAGGATGTCGACGCGGTCGGTCGTCGGGGTCATGGCATCCACTCTATCTTCCATGGAAGCTATAGTGCCTTCCATGGAAGATAAATGGCGGATCGTCGCCGTGACCGCCGTGGCCCCCGTCGCGTGGGGGGCGACCTACGTGGTGACACGGCACCTCCTGCCGGCGGACGCTCCGCTCTGGGGCGCGGCGCTGCGCGCCCTTCCGGCGGGTCTGCTGCTGTGGGCGCTCGCGCACCGCCGACCGCGCGGGGCGTGGTGGTGGAAGGCGCCCCTGCTCGGGATGCTGAACTTCGGTGCGTTCTTCGTGCTCATCTACGTCGCGGCGCAGCTGCTGCCCTCGTCGATCGCCTCGTCGATCATGGCCCTGGCCCCGCTGGCCCTCGCCGGGCTCGCCTGGCCCCTGCTCGCTCAGCGCCCCACCGTGCGGTGGGCGCTCGGCGCGATCGCCGGCCTCGTCGGCGTTCTGCTCGTGGTCGGGCTCGGCAGCGGCTCGGTCTCGGCGCTCGGTGTCGCGATGTCCGTCGTCGCGCTGCTCGCATCGTCGCTGGGGGCCATCCTCACCACCCGTTGGCGGGACGAGACGCCTCTGCTGGCCACCACGTCCTGGCAGCTGACGGCCGGCGGCACCGTGCTGGTCGTCGTCGCGGGCGTCGTCGAAGGTCCTCCGCCGCGCGTGGATGCCGCGGGCCTCATCGCGTACGCCGGCATCGCGGTGATCGCCACCGCCCTGGCGTTCGTCTGCTGGTTCACCGGTCTCCGGCACCTGCCGGCCGGGACGGTGGGCCTCATCGGTCTGCTCAATCCGGTCACCGGCGTGCTGCTCGGCGTGGTGGTCGGCGGCGAATCCCTGGTGCTGCCGCAGGTGCTCGGCATCCTGCTCGTGCTCGGAGCGGTCGCCGTCACGAGCCGCGCGAGGGACCGGGAGCGTCCCGGCCCCTCGCGCGAGGTCACGACCGCAGCGTCACACGGCCCATCGTCGCCGTGACGTCGACCTGCGCGGTGGCGTCGGGGCTCGTGCGCAGAGCGTTGTCGACTGTGCCCACGCCGTCGTCGGTGGTCACGGCGTACTCGTCGTCGGGAAGAGTGACGTCGGCCGAGCCGGCGGTCACCTCGACGCGGGTCGCCTCGGGCGTCGTGCCCGCGAGCGCGGCGGTCAGTCGGCCGCCGGCCACGTCGAACGCGGCGGTCGACGCGTCGGTGAGGTCGACCGACGCCGAGCCCCCCGCGAGCGACAGGTCGACGGAACGAGCGGTGCCCGAGACGGTCGCGCTCCCCCCGCTGACCTCGAGGTCCAGAGCGTCGAAGTCGCCCTGGACGTCGAGCGCTCCCCCGCTCACGCGGACGTCGGCGTCGACGGAGGACCCGCGCGGCAGGGTGAGGGTCGCCCGGGAATCCGGGTCGATGAACGAACCGGTCGGCGAGACCACCCGCAGGTGGTCGCCGTCGCGCTCGAGGGTCCACGCGTTCGGTCCGCTCGTCGCCGCGTCGAGTTCGGGGGCCTCGACGTCGCCCGAGACGATCGAGAGCCGCGCGCCGGCCACCTGGACGTCGAGCGACGACAGCGTCCCGCTCTCGGCCGCGGACGACACCTGGTCGCCCACCGTCGCGTCCCACCGCGACGAGGCCATGCCGTGCGCGGCGGAGAGACCCGTGCCGAGGAACGTTCCCAGCGCGATGAACCCACCGGCCACGATGGTCACGATCGAGATCGCGAACGCGGCACCGCGACGACGCGGCGGCGCGGGAGGAGGGGTGTCGATGCTCATGAGGTCGCTCCGGTGTGATCGTGGCCCAGGTGCACGAGGGCGGCGATCACGCGGCGGTTGCCGGTGTCGTCCTGCTCGAGCCCGAGCTTGGTGAAGATGGCGGTGATGTACTTCTCGACGCTGGCCTCGGACACGAACAGCGCGCCCGCGATGGCCTGGTTCGATCGCCCCTCGGCGATCAGCGCCAGGACGCTTCGCTCGCGCTCGGTGAGACTCTGCAGCCGTTCGTCGCGACGGCGCCGCGTCAGCAGCTGCGAGACGACCTCGGGATCGAGCACGGTGGCACCCCCCGCGATCGAGGCGACCGCGTCGAGGAAGTCGGCGACGTCGGCCACCCGGTCCTTCAGCAGGTAGCCGAGTGCGCCCTGCCCGTCGGCGATGAGGTCGGCCGCGTAGCGCTCCTCGACGTACTGCGACAGCACGAGGACGGCGAGACCCGGATGCCGTGACCGCAGCGCGATCGCCGCCCGGATGCCCTCGTCGGTCCACGTCGGAGGGAGCCGCACGTCGAGGATGCACAGGTCCGGCGTCGTGTCGGCCACGGCGGCGTCCAGTCCCTCGGCGTCGGAGAGGGCGGCGACCACCTCGTGGCCGTCGTCGGCGAGTAGGCGCACGAGCCCCTCGCGCAGCAGGACGGAGTCCTCGCAGATCAGGATGCGCACGGGACGTTCACCTCCACCGTGGTCGGACCGCCCTGCGGGCTGTCGATCCGCGCCGTCCCGCCGGCCGCCCCGATGCGGTTGACGATGCCGTCCAGCCCTCCGCCGGGGACGATCCGCGCCCCGCCGAGCCCGTCGTCCTCGACGCGGGCCCACAGCGAGCCGTCGTCGCGGACGCGGACGTCGACCCGGCACGCCGCCGCGCGCGAGTGCTTCGCGGCGTTCGTGAGGGTTTCGGCGATCGCGAAGTACACGGCCTCCTCCGCCGCACGACCGCAGCGGCGCGGCAGGCGCACGTCGAGGGTCACCGGGATGTGCGACCGCGACGCCAGCGCCGAGAGGGCGGCATCCAGTCCCCGGTCCTCCAGCACCGAGGCATGGATGCCACGGGCCAACTGGCGCAGTTCGGTGATGGCCGATTTGGTCGAGGCGTGCGCCTCGGCGATCAGCGCCTTGGCGGCGGCGGGGTCGTCGTCGATCTTGGTCTGGGCCAGGCCCAGCGTCATGCCGATGGACACGAGCCGCGGTTGGACGCCGTCGTGCAGGTCGCGTTCGATGCGCGTGCGCTCCACCTCGGCGGCGCGGACGGCACCGGCCCGCCGGGTGTCGGAGGTACGAGCCTGCTCGACCAGCTGCGCCTCGCGGGAGGGGACGAAGATCGCCCGGGCGATGACGCCGTGGAGGATCGCGAGCCCGATGACGACCGCGAGGCTGAGGACGATGCCCGCGAGACCCACCGCCGGGGCCCAGGGACCCGTCACGAAGAGCCCCCCGAAGAAGCGCGCGTCAGAGGTGCCGAACAGCGGCCTCAGACCGATCGCCACGCTCCACGCGGCCGCGCCGATGGCCGCAAGCGTCACGAGGCCCAGCACGGTCGAGATCGCGAACGACGCGAGGGCCCGCCACTGCGCGGGCGCGATGGTCTGCAGCCACAGCGAGTGCAACCAGCCGACGAAACCCGGCCGCGGGCTGCGGCGCAGGCGGAACGACGCCAGGCCCAGGTCGTAGAGCCCGTCCAGGCGCGCCCGCTCGAACCAGGCGACCGCGAAGAGCAGGTAGACGAGGGCGACGAGGAGGACGACGCCGAACAGCAGGGCGGCGAGCAGACCGAGGCCCCAGCCGAGCACGGTGAAGATGGTGGTGAAGACCGCCGGCCCGATCACGCCCAGCGCGGCGAGCTGCGCCGCGGCGCCGAAGACGCGGCCCGGCGTGTTCACCCGCACCTTCGGGGCGACGGTGTCGAGCTCACCGGTCGGGCGTGCGGCCGGCGCGGGCCCGGGAGCGGGGGGCGGAGGCGGAAGAACGGATGCCGTGGTCATGCGTTCCACGGTAGGACGCCCGCTCGCGCGGCGCCGCCCGGTCACCCCCCGCCTCGTTTCGGGTTATCCCGAAGGCGCGTGCGTCACCGGGAACACGCGAACGCCCCGCCGCACGAGGCGACGGGGCGTCCGAGGGGAGCGTGGCTCAACCGCGGGTGCGGTTCTTGTTCCACACGTCGAAGGCCACGGCCAGCAGCAGCACGAGACCCTTGATGAACTGCTGGACGTCGGTCGAGATGCCCATGAGCGACATGCCGTTGTTGAGCACACCCATGACCAGACCACCGGCGATCGCGCCGACCACGCGGCCGACACCACCCTGCACGGCCGCACCACCGATGAACGAGGCCGCGATGGCATCCAGTTCGAACAGGTTTCCCGCGCCGGGACCGGCGGAGTTGAGGCGACCGGTGAACACGATGCCGGCGAGGGCCGCGAGCAAGCCCATGTTGACGAACAGCATGAAGTCGACGCGACGGGTGTTGATGCCCGAGAGCTTCGCCGCGGTGCGGTTGCCGCCGATGGCGTAGATGTGGCGGCCGAAGACGCTCCGGCTCATCACGGTGGAGTAGCCGATGATCAGCAGGGCCAGTACCACGAGCACGATGGGCGTGCCGCGCGATCCGGGAGCGACGCCGAGCAGGTAGGTGAGGTACGCGATGAGCGCGCCGCCGCCGATGACCTTGACCAGGAACGCCGCCTGCGGCTCGTTCTGCAGCTCGAGGGCCGCGCGCTTGGCGCGCTGGCGCACCTGGGCCACGACGAACAGGACGAGCGTCAGCACACCGAGCGCGACCGTGATCCACTCCGCCGGCGACGAACTCGCGGGGAACAGGTCGGGGAAGAGGTAGCCACCGCCGAGCTGGCGGTACTCGGTCGGGAAGGGCGTGATCTGCGTGTTGCCGAGCGTCATCTGGGTCAGACCGCGGAAGAGCAGCATGCCCGCGAGGGTCACGATGAACGCCGGGATGCCGATGTACGCCACCCAGAAGCCCTGCCACATGCCGACCACCGCGCCGAGCACGAGCGAGAGCAGGATGCCGAGCCACCAGGGCAGACCCCACTGGACGATGAGCACACCCGACACCGCGCCGACGAAGGCGGCGACCGAGCCGACCGACAGGTCGATGTGGCCGGCGATGATGATCATCACCATGCCGATCGCGAGGATCAGGATGTAGCTGTTCTGGACGATGATGTTCGACACGTTGCCCGCGGTGAGCAGGCGCCCGCCGGTGAGGGCCTGGAACAGCAGCACGATGACGATCAGCGCGATGAAGATGCCGATCTCGCGCAGGCGCGACGTGAAGAACTGCACGAGGCCGCCGCCGGCACCGCCGGCGCCACCGCCGACGGGGCCCTTCGGCGTGGCAGGACCCTGCGGGGTCACGGTGTTGTCAAGCGCTGACATGGTCGGCTTCCTTTTCCTTCGTCATGAGCACCATGAGTGCCTCGGGGGTGGCCTCTTCGATGGGGAGCTGGCCGGTGATGTGGCCTTCGCTGAGGGTGTAGATGCGGTCGCAGATGCCGAGGAGCTCGGGCAGCTCGGACGAGATGACCAGCACCCCCTTGCCCTGCGCCGCGAGGGCGTTGATGATCGTGTAGATCTCGTACTTGGCGCCGACGTCGATACCGCGGGTCGGCTCGTCGAGGATGAGCACCTCGGGGTCCGAGAAGAGCCACTGCGACAGCACGACCTTCTGCTGGTTGCCGCCCGAGAGCTTGCCGACGACCACGTCGACGCTGGGCGCCTTGATGTTCATCGACTTGCGGTAGCGGTTGGCCACGAGGTACTCCTCGTCGCCGTCGACGAACCCGCCCTTGACGAGCTTGCGCATCCCGGCGAGCGAGATGTTGCGCTTGATCGTGTCGATCAGGTTCAGGCCGGCGCCCTTGCGGTCCTCGGTGACGTAAGCGAGGCCGCTGCGGATCGCGTTCGGCACCGTCGAGGTGTCCGCCTTCTTGCCGTTGATGTAGACGTTGCCCGAGATGCGCGAGCCGAAGCTCTTGCCGAACACGCTCATCGCGAGCTCGGTGCGCCCGGCGCCCATCAGACCGGCGATGCCGACCACCTCGCCCGCCCGCACGTTCAGGTTGGCCTGGTGGATGACGGTGCGCGTGGCATCCGTGGGGTGGCTGACGTTCCAGTCCTCGATGCGCAGGACCTCGTCGCCGATCTCGACGTCGCGGTCGGGGTAGCGGTTCTCGAGCTCGCGGCCGACCATGCCGCGGATGATGCGGTCCTCGCTCGTGCCGCCGGTCGCGACGTCGAGCGTCTCGATCGTGCGTCCGTCGCGGATGATCGTGACCTCGTCGGCGATCGCGCGGATCTCGTTGAGCTTGTGGCTGATGATGATGCAGGTGATGTTCTGACCGCGCAGGTGGCGGATCAGGTCGAGCAAGTGCTCGGAGTCGTCGTCGTTCAGCGCCGCGGTCGGCTCGTCGAGGATGAGGAGCTTCACGTCCTTCGACAGCGCCTTGGCGATCTCGACGAGCTGCTGCTTGCCGACGCCGATCTCGTTGACGGGGACGTCGGGGCTGTCGCCCAGACCCACGCGGGCGAGGAGCTTGGCGGCCTCGCGGTTGGTGGCATCCCAGTCGATCAGACCGCGGTGGGTGATCTCGTTGCCGAGGAAGATGTTCTCGGCGATGGAGAGGTAGGGGCTGAGCGCGAGCTCCTGGTGGATGATGACGATGCCGGCGGCCTCGCTGTCGCGGATGTCCTTGAACTCGACGGTGTTGCCGTCGAAGACGATCTCGCCTCGGTAGTCGCCCGCGGGATACACACCGCTGAGCACCTTCATGAGGGTGGACTTGCCCGCGCCGTTCTCGCCGCAGATGGCGTGAACCGTTCCGCGCTCGACGGTCAGCGACACGTCGGCGAGCGCGATGACGCCGGGGAACTCCTTGGTGATCGAGCGCATCTCGAGGATGGTGCTCACGAGGTCCTCCTTGCAGAACCGGCTCGTGGCCGGTGGGGATGATGG
>NZ_QAJB01000471.1:2132-16746 GCF_003061325.1 Microbacterium sp. HMWF026 | reverse complement strand
AGACTCGGGGTCGGGCTGGGCGCGATCGTCTGCGTCGCGGACGGCGTCGGCGTGTTCGCGATCTCGGGCGCGCTGAGCGTGGACGTCGCAGCGACGCCCCCGGCGATCGCCACCACGAGCACCGCGGCCAGCGAGCCGGCGACCCACGCGCTCCGGTGCGCCCCGACGGGCTTGATGTCGTGGGCACCGCCCACGATGCGGGCGCGCAGGGCCGCGCGCTCCGAGGGCGTCAGTTCGTCGTTCATGCCCGTGCCCCTTCCAGCGCGAGCTCGTCGCGCAGTTTCGCTTTGGCGCGGGCGAGCCGCGATTTCACCGTTCCCGCCGGAATGCCCAGTGCCGGTGCGACCTCGCGCTCGGCGTAGCCCTCGAGCACCGACAGCACCACGACCGCCTGCTCCCGCTCCGGCAGACGCTTCAGCGCGGAGAGGACGCCGCTCTCGTCCTGCCCACCCGGCGACGCCTGCTGCATCGCGGGGGCACGATCCAGCAGCGCGCGGTAACGCCGGCTCGACCGCTCGAGGTTGCGCGCGCAATGGGCCACCGTCGTCAACAGCCACGGCAGCGGTGAACCCTCGACCAGACGCACCGAAGCGCGCTTTCGCCAGAGTTCGAAGAACGCGACGGTCACGGCATCCTTCGCGTCCTCGCGATGGCTCAGCAGTCGGCAGGCGTGCCGGAACAGCCGTCCCTCGTGCCGATCGAACAGCACGGCGAGCGCGAGCTCGTCGCCTTGGCGTACCCGGTCCCACAGCCCGGCGTCGTCTTCATCCACACTCAGTAGTGTCCGCGAAGATCACATCGGTTCACTGGCGGGGCATTCTGCTCGGTAACGAATGGGTGACGGACCGTCGCGGGGCACTGGAACGGCGGCTGCGCGTCCCCGGCAGTGCTTCCCGCGGTCACCGAGGCGACGGGACGTCGGAGAACGAGAGAACGGCGGGCTCCCACGTGCGCCCGCCGTCGATCGGTACCGTGACCCGCGTACCCGCGCGGGTCGCGGGTCACCGCATCCGGCTCAGTCGTTCGTCAGCCCGTCCTCGCGCATCGCATTCACCAGCTGGACATTGCGGTCGAACGCCGTCTCGGAGAACTCGTCGGAGTAGTTCAAGCCGTAGGGCCAGAAATGCCCGGCGTCGCAGTTGATCACCGCGCCGGCGCCGTCCCAGGAGCGCAGAAGAGCGGTGGCCTTCGCCCCGTGGTAGGTGCCGTCGTAGCAGAACGAGTCCCACGAGTAGGTCGTCCCCACCCCGAGGGTGTGGGCGATCTCGTGCAGGGTCGTTCCCTCGACCATGTACGCGCGGTCCGCCCCGTAGCGCAGGTCGCCGTTGCTGCTCGCCTCGGCGGTGGGCACGCCGGGTTCGTAGTACACGTTCACGAAGCGCGACAGACTCGTCAGCCGGTCGTAACGCGCTGTGGCCGCCTGCATGGCCTTCTCGATGCGGTCGTACGCGTCCGTTTGGTCGGCGGTCGGGTTGTCGGCGCGCCAGAGGCGGTAGGTGAAGCGCGCGGGATCGCAATCGATCGCGGGATAAGAAACCTTCGTCGTGACCGCAGTGGAGCCGGTGGTCGTCTTGACGGCGGTCACCGAGGCCGTGCCGGCCGGGATGCTCACCCGCTTGGTCGCGAATGCGGCGGTGGTTGACTGACCGGCTTTCACCGTGGTCGTCGCGGCGGAGCCGTAGGCGCTCTTGATCGTGATCTTGAGCGTGACCCTGTCGGTGTTCTTCGCGGTCACCGACAGCACGGCGGCGTCGTCGGCACAGCGCACGCTCGTGGTCGATGAGACCGCCGGTGCGGTCGCGGCGACGGCGCCGATCGCGGTGGAGCCCACGAGCACCGATCCCAGGACGGCACCGATCAGCAAGCGGAGAGTTGGTCGTTTCATCGGGGGGCCTCTCGTCATCGTGGCCGAGACGTTCGGTCACGCAGAACATCTATCGCGAGAGCGTCGGCGGGGGCGAGGGCGTCGCCCGTCGATTTTCTTCTCGATGCGATCGATCGCTCTTCTGGATCCGCATCCTCGCGGGCGGTCACCGCCGCAGCCCGACGGACGACGCCGTTGCGGGCGGCCCGACGCCCTATCGTGAGCACATGCGCGCACGGTGGACCCTCGTCCTGGGATTCTCGCTCGCCCTGCTCGTCGGGGTGGGCGCGTGGGTCGGCGTCTCGGCCCTGGGCGGGGACGACCCGCGCTCCCCCGCCCCCACCGACGGGGACTTCGCCATCACCGCGTCGTACCGCCTGACCCCCGACGGCGCGCTCGACCCCGCACCCGACGAGCGCGCGCAACGTCTCTGGGACGACTTCGTGCGCGTCGCCACCCCCGCCTTCGTGCGCTCGGACGTCACGACCTACCGCGTCGGCGACGATGCCGGCAGCGACACCCTCGCCTACGTCATCAGCGACGACGACGATCCGACGCGATGGTCGTTCGCCGCGAACCTGGCCTTCGCCGACGACCCGCGGCTGCTGCTGACCACCCTCGTCCACGAGTACGGCCACCTGCTGAGCCTGGGCGTCGACGATGTCGACACCGATGCCTCGACCTGCGACACCGAGTGGACCGGGGCCGGATGCCTGTCGGCGGACTCCGACCTGCAGCGCTTCGCCGAGCGCTTCTGGGTCGGGTACGACGACGCGCCGGCGCGCGACAACCTCGACACCGACGTCGGCGCCGCGTTCTACGCCGCTCACGAGGCGGACTTCGTCAGCGATTACGCCGCCACCAACGCCTCGGAGGACTTCGCCGAGACCTTCGCCACGTTCGTCCTCGAGCCCGAGATCGTCGGCGACTCGGTCCTGGCCGACAAGTTCCGGTACTTCGCCGAGCTGCCCGAGTACGCCGGGGCCCGCGAACGCATCCGGGCGGAGTTCTCCCTCGACTCCTGACCGCCGACGCACCGCCTCGGGACGGCGTCAGCGCGGGCCGCGCCCGACGTGCAGCACCCCGCGCACCACCAGCCCGGCCAGGAGCGCCCAGAACGCCGCGCTCACCCCGAACACGGCGATACCGGATGCCGCGACCAGGAACGTCACCACGGCCGGCACCCGCTCGCCGGGGTCGTCGATGGCCTGCTGCACCGCCGACCCGAACGCGCCGAACAGCGCCACACCGGCCACCGCCGGGATCACTCCGGCCGGCGCGAGCAGGACGATGGCGGCGAACGCCGCCGACAGCGCACCGAGGACGAGGTAGGTGCCCCCGGCGGACAGCCCGGCCACCCACCGTCGTCGGGGGTCCGGGTGGGCGTCGGGGCCGGCGGCGATCGCGGCGCTGATCGCCCCGAGGTTCATCGCGTGTCCGCCGAAGCCCGCGGCGGCAGCCGAACCCAGCCCGGTGACGAGCATCGCGGGACGCCACGGGATCGTGTAGCCGAGGCTGCGCATCACGGCCACCCCGGGGACGTTCTGCGACGCCATCGTCACGACGAACAGCGGCAGGGCGATGCCCACGACCGCTCCCACGGTGAGCGTCGGCGCGGTGAACTCCAGCCGCGGCAGCAGGGTCGCGGCATCCGTCCCCGCGCCCGTGCGCGAGAGCTCGACGGCGACCACGACGATCGCCGTCACGAACGCCAGCGGCACGGCCCACCGGGGCAGGATCCGGGATGCCACGAGCCACACGATCAGCACGGGCGCCACGCCCCACGGGTCGTCGACGAGGCCGGTGAACGGCGCCACGCACAGCGGCAGCAGGACGCCCGCGAGCATGGCCTGCGCGATCGAGGGAGGGATGCGGGCGATGAGAGCCCCGAGTGGGGGGAACAGCGCCGTGCACAGGATCAGGCCCGCCGAGACGAAGAAGCCCCCGACCACGGCGGGCCAGCCCCCGTCGATCGCCCCTGTGGCCGCGAGCAGAGCCGCACCCGGGGTCGACCACGCGACGGTGATCGGCAGACGGTGGCGTCCGGCCAGGACGATGCACCCGATGCCGACCACCAGGGTGATGGCCAGCAGTCCGCTCGCGGCCTGCTCGGGGGTCGCGCCGACCGCGCGCAGCCCCGTCAAGACGACGGCGAAGGTGCTCGTGAAGCCGACCAGGGCGGTGACGACGCCCGCGACGAGCGGGCGAGCGAGGGAGACGTCGGAAGCCATAAGGCCTCCGACGCTATCGGACCGCGAAGCCTCGTCCCGTCGACGGGGGGCGAGGCACGGTCCGGGTCAGGCCGTGATGACCTGGGCCGTGCCGGTCGCGGCGTCGGGGCCCATCTCGTCGGCGAGGCGGTTCGCCTCTTCGATGAGGGTCTGGACGATCTCGGCCTCGGGCACGGTCTTGATGACCTGGCCCTTGACGAAGATCTGGCCCTTGCCGTTGCCCGACGCGACGCCCAGGTCGGCGTCGCGCGCCTCGCCCGGGCCGTTCACGACGCAGCCCATCACGGCCACGCGCAGCGGCACGGTCATGTCCTTCAGGCCCTCGGTGACGTTGTCGGCGAGCGAGTACACGTCCACCTGCGCGCGACCGCACGAGGGGCAGGACACGATCTCGAGCTTGCGCTCGCGCAGGTTGAGCGACTGCAGGATCTGGTGGCCGACCTTGACCTCTTCGGCGGGCGGGGCCGACAGCGACACGCGGATGGTGTCGCCGATGCCCTCGGAGAGCAGGATGCCGAAGGCCGTGGCGCTCTTGATGGTGCCCTGGAACGCCGGGCCGGCCTCGGTCACGCCGAGGTGCAGGGGCCAGTCGCCCCGCTCGGCGAGCAGGCGGTAGGCCTTGACCATGACGACGGGGTCGTTGTGCTTGACCGAGATCTTGAAGTCGTGGAAGTCGTGCTCCTCGAACAGCGAGGCCTCCCAGACGGCGCTCTCGACGAGGGCCTCGGGGGTCGCCTTGCCGTACTTCTCGAGCAGGCGACGGTCGAGCGAACCGGCGTTCACGCCGATGCGCAGCGAGACGCCCGCGTCCTTGGCGGCCTTGGCGATCGCACCGACCTGGTCGTCGAACTTGCGGATGTTGCCGGGGTTCACGCGCACCGCGCCGCACCCGGCGTCGATGGCCTGGAAGACGTACTTCGGCTGGAAGTGGATGTCGGCGATGACCGGGATCTGGCTCTTCTTCGCGATGATGTGGAGCACGTCGGCGTCGTCCTGCGAGGGCACGGCGACACGGACGATCTCGCACCCGGATGCCGTCAGCTCGGCGATCTGCTGCAGCGTGGCGTTGATGTTGGTCGTCGGCGTCGTCGTCATCGACTGCACGCTCACGGGGGCGTCGCCTCCGACGAGCACCTTGCCGACCCGGATCTGACGGGTCTTGCGACGGGGAGCGAGGGTCTCCGGCACGCGGGGCATTCCGAGATTCACAGCAGGCACGCGCTCAGCCTACGCCGCCCGCGCTGAACGGAGTCCGAACCGGCTGCGAAAGCTCTCTGTGATAAGTTCGGCGCCATGCGCGCGCACTGCAGTTGGTGGCCCACCGTCTAGGCGGTGAGCTCGCGTGCGACAGACCGCCCTCCCTCGGGATCCGGGCGGTCTTCGTGTTTTCGGCGGCCGCACAGGACCCTCGCTCACAGACGGAAGTACTTCGATGATCGGGCCCGACCCCTCCTCCCCGCTCCTGCACCTGCTGACCGGCGACGCGCCGTTCGCGCTCATCGCGCGCGACCCCGACACCGTCGAGGTGCTCACGGGCGACGTCGTCGACGTCGAGCTGCTCGCCGACATCCCGCTGACGGATGCCGACGGCCGGCACCGCGAGGTGCTCGCCCTCGTCCCCTTCCGACAGGTCCGCGAGCGCGGGTTCGTCTGCCACGACGACGGCGCCCCGCTGCGCTGCCTCGTCATCGGCGAGCGGACGGTCCTTCCGCGCGCGGAGGTCATGGCATCCCTCCCCTCCTCCCCCGTGGAGCTCGAGGGAGCGGGCTTCGACATCGCGGACGAGGAGTACGCCGACATCGTCCGGCGGGTCATCGCCGACGAGATCGGCCGCGGCGAGGGGGCCAACTTCGTCATCCGCCGCGACTTCGTCGCCGGGGTCTCCGCCGACCCGCGCGTGGCGGCGCTGACGTGGTTCCGCGCCCTGCTCGAGCACGAGAGAGGCGCCTACTGGACCTTCGCGGTCGTCACCGAGGGGCACATCGCCGTCGGCGCGAGCCCCGAGGCGCACGTGAGCGCCCAGGACGGCATCGTCACGATGAACCCCATCTCGGGCACGTTCCGCCATCCGGCCGGCGGCGCCACCGCGGACACCCTGGCGGAGTTCCTGCATTCGACCAAAGAGACCGAGGAGCTCTTCATGGTGGTCGACGAGGAGCTCAAGATGATGAGCGCCGTGTGCACGGACGGCGGCCGCATCACCGGCCCCCACCTCAAAGAGATGTCGCGGCTGACCCACACCGAGTACATGCTGCGGGGCCGCAGCGACCTCGACCCGCGCGACATCCTGCGCGAGACGATGTTCGCCCCCACCGTCACGGGCTCGCCCATGCAGAACGCGTGCACGGTGATCGCCCGTCACGAGACCTCCCCGCGCGGCTACTACTCCGGCGTCGCCGCACTGTTCACCCCGAACGGGGCCGTGCAGGGGCCGACCCACGACCTCGACGCCCCGATCCTCATCCGCACGGCCTACCTGGTCGACGGGCGCCTGCGCGTGCCGGTCGGCGCGACGCTCGTGCGCCACTCCGACCCGTACGGCGAGGTCGGCGAGACCCACGGCAAGGCGGCCGGGGTGCTCGGCGCCATCGGCGCGATCCCCCGTGACGTTCCCGCTGCGCCCGCCGACGCCGATCCCGACGCCCCCGTCGCCGAACGCCGGCCGCTCGCCGAGGATCCCGCGATCGCCGCGCTGCTGACATCGCGCAACGACCGCCTCGCACCGTTCTGGATGAACCCGCAGGACCCCGACGAGACCGGCCCGTTCGCCGGGCGCACGGCGGTGGTCGTGGATGCCGAGGACCGCTTCACCACGATGCTCGCCCACCAGCTGCGCCACCTCGGACTGGATGCGCGCATCGTGCACTGGTCACGGGTGACGGACAGCGAGATGGATGCCGCCGACCTCGTCGTCTCGGGCCCCGGGCCCGGCGATCCGCGCGACGACGACAGCGCGCGCATCGCCGCGATGCGTCGCGTGGTGACGCGGCGCCTGCACGGGGGCGCCCCCCTGCTCGCGGTCTGCCTGAGCCACCAGATCCTCGCCGATCAGCTGGGCATCGACCTGGCGCCGCTCGCGCAGCCGCATCAGGGCCTGCAGAAGAGCGTCGACGTGTTCGGCGAGCCGGCGTCCATCGGGTTCTACAACACCTTCACGGCGCGCGTCGCGCCCGGGACCACCGCACGGGGGCTCTCGACCGTCGATCGCGATATCCCGATCGAGGTGGCCGCGGATGCCGAGACCGGCGACGTGTACGCCCTGCGCGGCCCCGCGGTCGCGAGCGTGCAGGGGCACCTCGAGTCGATCCTCTCGCGCGACGGCATGCGCACGCTCGAGCGGCTGATCGCCCACGCGCTCTGACGCCGAGGACCCGGCGCGTTACAGCAGCTGCACCGGGTTGAAGATGTCCGCCAGGAACAGCACGCCGCCCATTCCGACCAGCAGCACCACGACGACGAACGTCACGGGGACGAGCTTCGTGGCATCCACGGGTCGTGCGACCTTGCCGCGCATCCGCGCGAGCCAGCGCTTGACACCGTCCCACAGCGCGACGACGACGTGTCCGCCGTCGAGCGGCAGCAGCGGGATGAGGTTGAACACGAACAGGGCGACGTTCAGCCCCGCCAGCAGCGCGAGGATCTGCTGCACGCGGGCGAGGATGGGGGCGTCGACGGCGGCGATCTCGCCGGCCATGCGTCCCGCGCCGACGACGCTCATGGGACTGTTGGCGTCGCGCGGCTGACCGGTGAGGGTGTCGGCCGCCGCGTCGTAGATGCGCACGGGCAGCTGCGACATGATCTGCGCGACCGTGCCGATGTACTGTCCCGTGGCCTCGAAGCTGGTCGTGAGCGGCTGGGGGACGAGAGCCTCCTGCGCGCGCAGCCCGGCGAAGCCGACCGTCTCGTACTCGGGGGCTCCGCTCGCATCGGTCACGGCCCGCCCGCGGTCGTCGGTCACCGCACGGTCCGTGCTCTGCGGGGTGAACTGCACGGTCTGCTGAGTGCCGTCGCGGTCGATGACCACCGACAGCTGCTGGCCGGGCGAGCGCTGGATGATCGCCGCCGCGTCGGCGAACGTCTCGACCGGGGTGCCGTCGATCGACACGAGGCGGTCGCCGGGCTGGATGCCGGCGGCCGCGGCCGGGGCGACCGGGTCTCCCGTGGTGCACGCATCGCGCTGCTGACTCGCGGGGATCACGCACTGGCTGACCGAGGCGACGGTGGTCGTTCCGGCCTGGACGCCGATGCCGCTCAGCGCGATGGCGAACAGGACGACCGCGAGCACGAGGTTCATCACCGGACCACCGAGCATGACGATGATCCGCTTGTAGACGGGCAGCTTGTAGAACACCCGGTCGTCGGCGGCGATGAGCGTCTCGGCGTTGGCGTCGCGGGCGTCCTGCACCATGGTGGCGAAGAACCGCGAGCGCTTTCTGCCGGGCTCGGCGTCGTCCGGAGCCGGGGGGAACATGCCCGCCATCGAGATGAAGCCGCCCAGCGGCAGCGCCTTGAAGCCGTACTCGGTCTCGCCGATGCGCTTCGACCAGAGCGTCGGGCCGAACCCGATCATGTACTGACCGACGCGCACGCCGAAGAGCTTCGCGGGCAGCAGGTGCCCGATCTCGTGCAGGGCGATCGAGACGGCCAGGCCGATCACGAGCACGAGCACGCCGATGAGGAAGGTGATCGCGGTCACCCGCTGACGATACCGCCGCCCGCCTTTGAACGGCCCGTGCGGCCGCGATGCGGTGTCTGTGCGACGCCGGATGAGACAATGGGAGCGATGTCGACCGACGCTGCCTCGAACCTCCCGCCCGTGCTCCGACCGGAGCGGCCTCCCCGCCGCGACCTCGCCGAACTCGCCCGCCTCTTCGGCGTGCGCACCGTCGGCGACGTCGACGGCACCGCCGTGACCGGCATCACGCTCGCCACCGCCGACCTGCGCGCCGGCGAGGCGTTCGTCGCGATCCGCGGCGTGAACCGCCACGGGGCCGAGTTCGCCCCCACCGCCGCGGAGCGGGGTGCCGTCGCGGTCATCACCGACGAGGACGGCGCCGCCGTCGCGGCATCCGCCGGTCTTCCGATCGTGGTGGTGGAGGATCCCCGCGCCCTTCTCGGCGACCTGTCGGCCTGGGTGTACGGCACCGGTCCCCAGGACGAGCTGCCGCGACTGCTGGCCACCACCGGCACGAACGGCAAGACCAGCGTGTCGCACCTGCTCGAGGGGATCCTCGACCAGCTGGGCGTCGTGACGGGTCTGTCCTCGACGGCCGAGCGGCACATCGCCGGCGAGGTCATCGTGTCGCGGTTGACGACGCCCGAGGCGTCCGAGTTCCACGCCCTGCTCGCGCTCATGCGCGAACGCGGTGTCGAGGCCGTCGCGGTCGAGGTGAGCGCGCAGGCGCTCACGCGTCACCGGGTCGACGGTCTGATCTTCGACGTCGCCGGCTTCACCAACCTCTCCCACGACCACCTCGACGACTACGCCGATATGCGCGAGTACTTCGAGGCGAAGCTGCCCCTGTTCCGTCCCGACCGCGCCCGCCGCGGCGTCGTGTGCCTCGACACCGTCGCGGGGATCGAGATCGCCGCGCGCGCCGAGATCCCGGTCGTCACCATCGCGACGCCCGCGATCGCCGAGGACGCCGCCGCCGCGGCATCCGCCCAGTGGCGCGTCGAGATCGTCGACGAGCGGCAGGAGGGCACCGAGTTCACCCTGACGGACGGCAAGGGTCGTGCGCTCACGACGGTCGTCCCCGTCATCGGTCGGCACATGGCGGCCAACGCGGGTCTCGCCATCGTCATGCTGCTCGAGGTGGGGTACACCTGGGAGCACCTGTACAGCACCCTCGACGGCGAACGCATCGACGCGTCGTTGCCGGGGCGGACGCAGCTCGTCTCGGGTCCGCACGGTCCCGCGGTCTACGTCGACTTCGGTCACTCCCCCGACGCGTTCGAGAAGACGCTCGCGGCCGTGCGTCGCGTCACGCCCGGCAAGGTCGTCATGGTGTTCGGCGCCGACGGCGATCGCGACGCCACCAAGCGTCTCGACATGGGACGCACCGCGGTCGAGGGCAGCGACATCCTCGTCATCACCGACCATCACCCGCGCCACGAGGATCCGGATGCCATCCGCGCGGTCCTCGTCGAGGGGGCGCGCGGCGCGCGTCCCGACGGCGAGATCCACGAGTTCACCCCGCCCGAGCGCGCGATCCTCGAGGCCGTGAAGCTCGTCGGCGAGGGCGACGCGATCCTGTGGGCCGGCCCCGGCCACCAGGACTACCGCGACATCCGCGGCGTGCGCACCCCCTACTCGGCGCGCGAGCTCTCGCGCCGCGCCCTGCGTGCCGCGGGATGGGCCGTGCCCGATCCGCAGTGGCCGGTGCCCTACCCGACCGATGCCACGCCGTCGTCCGACCCCGAGCGTCCGGTCGACTTCCCCGCCTGACCGCGGGGTCGGCGACGGATCGGGGCCTCCGTTCGCGGGCGCTGCACAACTCCTGCATACCCGCGCCGCACGCCGCGCAAGCCGCGCTCAGCGATCCTCGCGCCGAAGGTGTGCAGCGCTCGCGCGAACTCAGCGCGCGGCGATGATCTCGTCAGCCGTCCGGCGCGCCCACGCCTCGGCCTCAGCGAGGGACTCGCGCGAGAGCGCGGAGGGGGCCTCGTGCCGGTCGACCACCCGCTCGATGAGCTCGACGATCTCGAGGAAGCTCAGACGCCCCTCGTGGAACGCGTCGACGGCCTGCTCGTTCGCGGCGTTGAAGACCGCGGGATACGTCGCGCCGGCTCGTCCGACGCGCTTGGCGAGGGCGACCGAGCCGAACGCCTCTTCGTCGAGGGGCTCGAAGGTCCACTGCGAGGCCCGCGTCCAGTCGAGCGGCGCGCCGACGCCGCCGACCCGGTGCGGCCAGTCCAGGCCCAGCGAGATCGGCAGCCGCATGTCGGGCGGAGAGGCCTGCGCGATGGTCGAACCGTCGACGAACTCGACCATCGAGTGCACGATCGACTGCGGGTGGACGGTGACATCGATGCGGTCGTAGTCGACGTCGAACAGCAGGTGCGCCTCGATCACCTCGAGGCCCTTGTTCACCAGGGTCGCCGAGTTGGTCGTCACGACGCGGCCCATGTCCCAGGTGGGGTGCGCGAGGGCCTGCGCGGGTGTCACGTCGGCGAGCTGCGACCGTGAGCGTCCCCGGAAAGGGCCCCCGGATGCCGTGAGCACCAGCCGTCGCACCTCGTGCGCGTCGCCCGCCCGGAGCGCCTGCGCGATGGCCGAGTGCTCGGAATCGACCGGCACGATCTGACCCGGCGCGGCGAGCGCGGTCACCAGATCGCCACCGACGATCAACGACTCCTTGTTCGCGAGGGCGAGGGTGCGCCCCTCTTCGAGCGCGGCGATCGTCGGACCGAGCCCCACCGAACCGGTGATGCCGTTCAGCACCACGTCGGCGTCGACGTCACGGACCAGCTGTTCCGCCTCGACGGCACCGAGAGCGACGGCGTCCACGCCGAAGGCCGCGGCCTGCGCGTCGACTCCGGCGCGGTCGCTCCCGGCCGCGAGACCGACGACCTCGAAACGGTCGGGGTTGGCGCGGATGACGTCGAGCGCCTGCGTCCCGATCGAACCGGTGGAACCGAGGATGAGGACGCGGCGCATTCCGTCAGCCTACTGACCGGCTGCGGTGGCGTGCTGGACGCCGAGGATGTCCACCACGAACACGAGCGTGGAGTTGGCCGGGATCTCTCCCTGCGCCTTGTCGCCGTAGCCCTGGGCGGGCGGGATGACCACGAGCACCTGCGAGCCGACGGTCTGTCCCTCGAGCGCCTGGCGGAAGCCGTCCACCACCTGGTTGGTGACGAACTGCGCGGGGGTGCCGCGCTCCCAGCTGGAGTCGAAGACGGTGCCACCGTCGTAGAGCGCACCGGTGTACTGCACGATCACCTGGTCGCCGGGGTTGATTACGTCGCCGGTGCCCTGGCGCAGATTCTCGATGCGGACCTCGGTCGGAGCCGGGGTGGAGGGCATGGTGATGGTCGGCGCGCCGTTGTCGTCGAAGGTGACGGTGGGCAGACCCTCGACCGGGGCGACCTCGGCGCCCTCGGCGCGCGTGGGCTGCTCAGAGATGGCGTCGGCGACGAGCACGAAGGCGGGTGAGCCCTCGCCGAGCGTCCCGGCGGGGAACGACGACACGGTGCGCGAGCCGATAGTGGAGCACTCGAGAGCGGCGCCGAAGATCTGCTGCGACGCGATGAGCGTGTCCATGCCGTCGGGGGCGGTGTCGAGCGACTGCAGCTGCACCTGTCCGGAGGCGGCGTCGATGAGGGTGTAGTTGGCCTTCAGCACGTCTCCGGCGCGGACCTCCTGACCCGAGCCCTCGACGAGCGTCGTGCGCTGGAGCTCGGTCGGGTTGTACCCCGCGGGCAGGTCGACCGTCACCTTGGATCGGAAGTCGCCCGAGACCTCGAGCCCCTCGGGGGCCGGTGCCTCGGTGAGGGCGCTCTGGCACTGCCCGGCGTCCGCCGAGCCCGTGGCATCCGGAGTCTGCGCCTGATCGGGCGAACCCGAGCAGCCCGCGAGCAGCAGCGCCGCGGCGGCGGCGACGGACAGGGAAGCGATCGGGCGGAAGCGCACGGCAGACCTCTCGAAGGGGATCGGGAAGCCTCCATCCTTGCGCATGACGCTTTGGCGTGGCTGAGAGGGCCATGTCCGCCCCCATGCACGCTCGGGAATGCGGCGGCGAGTAAAGTCGTCGGGTGAGTTCCGACCCCTCCGCCGAAACCCCCGCCGCAGAGCCGCAGCAGATGGGCGCCGCGTACGGACTGGGGCGTTTCCTCATCGCTCCCCTCGCTCGTGCGGTGTACCGCCCCCGCGTCGAGGGGCGCGAGAACGTCCCGCGCACGGGGCCCGTGATCTTCGCCAGCAACCACCTGTCGTTCATCGATTCGATCGCGATCCCGGTCGCCGCTCCGCGTCCCGTGCACTTCCTGGCGAAGTCGGCGTACTTCGAGAAGTGGGCGTCTCGGCAGTTCTTCACCGCCATCGGCGCGATCCCCGTCGAGCGCGGCGCGGGCCAGAAGGCGCTCGACGCCCTCGACCAGCAGCGCGTGCTGCTCGAGGACGGCCGCGCGGTCGCCCTCTACCCCGAGGGCACCCGGTCGCTCGACGGGCGCCTGTACAAGGGCCGCACCGGGGTGGCGTTCCTCGCGCTGCAGACCGGCGCCCCCGTCGTCCCGGTGGGGTTGATCGGCACCGACAAGGCCATGCCCGTGGGTGCGAAGTTCCCCAGCACGAAGGAGCGCATCACGGTGCGCTTCGGGACGCCGCTCGACCTGTCGCCGCACGGTCCCGCCTCGTCGGGGCGCGCCCGCCGCGGGGCGACCGACGAGATCATGGCCGCCATCCACGCCCTCAGCGGGCAGGAGCTGGCCAACGCGTACAACGAGGCGCCCGCGCAGAACCCGATCGAGCGCATCAAGCAGGTCCTTCCGCACGAACGCCTCTGAGCACGGCTCGCCGGTCGCCCTTGACGCGGGGCGCGCCGACGAGCATCGTCGTGGAGGACGGCCCGAACCGTCGACGCCACAACGAGGAGGCACCGTGAAGAAGTTCGTCAACGACCCGGCAGACGTGCTGGCCGAGGCCCTGCGCGGTATCGGCGCGGCGCACCCCGAGCTGCGCGTGGATGCCGAGAACCGGGTCATCCTGCGCGCCGAACCGACGCGCGCGGGCAAGGTGGCGCTGGTGTCGGGCGGCGGATCGGGACACGAGCCGATGCACGGCGGCTTCGTCGGCCGGGGCATGCTCGACGCCGCCGCGGCAGGAGAGGTGTTCACCTCTCCGACCCCCGACCAGGTGCTGGCGGCGACGCAGGCGGCCGACTCCGGAGCCGGGGTGCTGCACATCGTGAAGAACTACACCGGCGACGTGCTCAACTTCGAGATGGCCGCCGAGCTCGCCGCCGCCGAGGGCGTCGAGGTCGAGTCCGTCCTGGTGGCCGACGACGTGGCCGTGCAGGATTCGACCTGGACCGCCGGTCGTCGCGGAACGGGCACCACCGTCGTCCTCGAGAAGATCGTGGGCGCCCTCGCCGAAGAGGGCGCCGACCTGGCCGCTGTCGCCGCGCTCGCGCGCCGCGTCTCGGCGGCCGGGCGTTCGATGGGCGTCGCGCTGACCAGCTGCACCGTTCCCGCGGCCGGCCGACCGACGTTCGAGCTCCCCGACGACGAGATGGAAGTCGGTGTCGGCATCCACGGCGAGCCCGGCCGCACGCGCGTGAAGCTGGCCTCGGCTCGCGAGATCGCGAAGCTGCTGGTCGACCCGATCGTCCACGACTTCGGCGACGCCGTCGGGCCCGCGATCGTGCTGCTGTCGGGCCTGGGCGCCACGCCGCTGATCGAGCAGTACCTGCTCTACGGCGAGATCGCCCCCCTGCTGACCGCGGCCGGCATCGACGCGCAGCGGGTGCTGATCGGCGACTACATCACGAGCCTCGACATGGCGGGCGTCTCGCTCACC
>NZ_QAJB01000471.1:355-2122 GCF_003061325.1 Microbacterium sp. HMWF026 | reverse complement strand
ATGAGATGCTGCGCCTGTGGGACGCTCCCGTCGTGACCCCGGGCCTGCGGTGGGGCGCATGAGCGGCGCCGTGTCGACCGACGACCTCGTCGCGTGGATCCGCGCGTTCCGTGATGCCGTCGCCGCCCACAAGGACGAGCTGACCCGCCTCGACTCCGAGATCGGCGACGCGGACCACGGCTCCAACATGGCACGCGGCCTCGACGCGGTCGTCGCCAAACTCGACCCCGCCCCCGCGACCCCGGCCGAGTTGTTCAAGACCGTCGGGATGACGCTGGTGTCGACCGTCGGCGGGGCGAGCGGCCCCCTGTACGGAACCCTGTTCCTGCGCATGGGCCCCGCTCTCGCGTCGGCGGAGCAGATGGATGCCACCGCCCTGGGCGCGGCGCTGCGCGCTGGCGTCGAGGGGGTCGTCGCCCGTGGCAAGGCCGAGGTCGGCGACAAGACGATGATCGACGCCCTGACCCCCGCCCTCGACGCGTGGGACGCCGCGGCGAGCGGATCCCCGGCGGACGCGGCCCGCGCCGCGGCCGACGCGGCCGCCCGCGGACGGGACGCGACGATCCCGCTCGTCGCGCGCAAGGGCCGGGCCAGCTACCTCGGCGAGCGCAGCGCCGGGCACCTCGACCCCGGCGCCGCCTCGGCGACGCTGCTGCTCGAGGCGCTGCGCGACACCCTGGCGGGCGCCGAGTGATCGGCATCGTCGCGGTCTCGCACAGTCGCGCCCTGGCAGAGGCGGCCGTCGAGCTCGCTCTGCAGATGGGAGGAGAGGACCCGCCCCGCGTCCGCGTCGCCGCCGGCGGTCCCGACGGCGATCTGGGCACGGATGCCGTGGCCATCGCCGCGGCGATCGACGACGCCGACGGCGGGGACGGCGTGCTCGTGCTGATGGACCTGGGTTCCGCGCTCCTGAGCGCCGAGACGGCTCTCGAGTTCGTGGCATCCCCGGACCGCGTGACCCTCAGCTCCGCGCCGTTCGTCGAGGGTCTCGTGGCCGCGGTGGTGGCCGCCGCGGGCGGTGCCGACCTCGCCACGGTCGCCGCGGAGATCCGCGGCGCCGCCGAGGCCAAACGCGTCCACCTCGGCGACGACGGCGGGTCCCCGGCATCCCCCGCCCCGGATGAGCCTGCGGTGCGGGAGGGCGACGACACGTTCTTCGAGACGGTCGTGGTGAACCCCTCGGGCCTGCACGCGCGGCCCGCGGCGACGTTCGTCAAGGCGGCGTCGCGCTACGACGCGGACGTCCGCATCGAGGACCTCGACGCCGGCTCCGACGAGGTGTCGGCGCGCAGCCTGCTCGCGCTCATGGCGCTGGGGGTGCGGCAAGGGGCGCGGGTGCGCGTCCGCGCGACGGGCCCGCAGGCGCGACAGGCACTGGACGAGCTGCGCGCGCTCATCGACGACGGCTTCGGCGAGCGCTGAACGCCGCCTCGACCCGTCGACGTCTCAGCGCGTGACGCTGAGCAGGCGCCGGGCGAGCGATTCCTCGACGACGAGCTCGGTGATGAGGTCGGCGGCGAGTGCGCCGCGCAGCCCGTCGAGCTTGGACAGGCTCGACACCACGCAGAACCGGCGCGGGATGCGGCGGACGGTGTCGAGGTCGGGTCCGCTGGAGCGTTCGTTCAATTCGGGCACGTCGCTGGAGCCGTCGGCGCGGTAGAACACGGTGGCGCAGTCTCCCACGATCCCCTCGCGCTCGATGACGGCGCGGTCGCGCTCGTCGAAGTAGTCGCCGCTGTAGACGTGCGACGGCACGTCGGCGTGCGG
>NZ_QAJB01000471.1:0-345 GCF_003061325.1 Microbacterium sp. HMWF026 | reverse complement strand
CTCCCGCCACATCGCCTGCTTGGTCCGCGGGTCGTCGAACAGGGCCGGCACCGGGAACTGGTGCACCGACGACGACCAGGCCGCGCCGAACTTCGACAGGATCTCTCCCGCATAGGGGATGCCGGAGGTCCGCACGTTCGCGGCGCCGTTCATCTGCACGATGTGGGTGTCGTGGACGTCCTTGAGCGGGACGTGACGGGCGACCGCCGAGAGGGTCGAGCCCCACGCGACGCCCACCGTCATGGACGATTCGACCCGCTCGGCGAGGATGCGCGCCGCCGTCAGCGCCGTGCGCTCCAGGCGTTCGGCCTCGGAGGTGCGGGTGGGGGTGGGCACGACGTGGGC
>NZ_QAJB01000005.1:0-3289 GCF_003061325.1 Microbacterium sp. HMWF026 | reverse complement strand
GGCGAGCGGGGCGACGAGCGTCGGCGGCGGGACGACGAGTGGATCGGGCGGATTGACCGGCGGCTCCGGATCGACCGGCGGCTCCGGATCGACGGGCGGAACGGCGACCGGCGGCGCGAACGGCTCCGGCGGCGGGTCGGGCTCGAGCGGCGGGTCGGGCTCCGGCGGCGGGTCGGGCTCCGGCGGCTCGGCCGGGTCCGGCGGCGGGTCGGGCTCGAGCGGATCCGGCTCCCCCGCCCCCGCGCCGGCACCGGCCACGCCCATCATGACCCCCGACGAAGCCCGCGCGAACGCCCGCGGACAGCTCCGCGGCTACGGCTGGGGCGACGATCAGTTCTCGTGCCTGAACGCGCTGTGGAACCGCGAATCGAGCTGGCGGGTGCAGGCCCAGAATCCCTGGAGCGGGGCCTACGGCATCCCCCAGGCCCTCCCCGGCGAGAAGATGGCGTCGGCGGGGCTCGACTGGCGCACCAACGGCGCGACCCAGATCTCGTGGGGGCTGTCGTACATCAGCTCGCGCTACGGCAGTCCGTGCGGCGCATGGGGCCACTCCGAGAGCACCGGTTGGTACTGAGCCCGCCCGCTCACACCGCGTCGGCGCGCTGCCGGTCTCCCCGGGTGGGCAGCTCGACGTAGTCCGCGTGCTTGGCCAGGATGCCGTCGCCCGCCGTACGACCGCGGACGCGGCGCCACACCCACGGCAGCGCGTCGCGCGTGAGCCAGACGCCCCGGGGCGCCTCGTCCTCGTCGGCGTGCAGCGCTTCGTCCAGCCCCAGCAGGGCTCGCGCGTCGGGCACGCCGAGCATCTCGGCCGCGCGATACGCGACCAGACGGTGCCCGCCCGAACGCAGGTGCACGAGGTCGTCGGCCCAGTGCGGCAGTTCGCCGATCTCGGACTCGGCCTCGAGGTCGAGCAGGATCGCCCCGTGCAGCGCTGCGATGCGCCGCAGCTCGACGTTGTACGCGGCGAAGCGTCTCGCGAAGATGCGCGCGGCCGGCCGCCGGGGCAGGAACGTGGTCACCAGCAGGACGTCGGCGCCCGTCCGTCGGACGGCGCGGACCGCGGACTCGACCTCGGCGATGAGCGCCGGGATCACGGGGGCGGGTCCGACCAGGTCGTTCGCGCCGATCAGGATCGACACCAGGTCGGGTTCGAGAGCGAGGGCCGCCGGGATCTGCTCGTCGATCAGGTGGCGCACGCGACGGCTGCGCACCGCGAGGTTGGCGTAGCGGAACGGTCCCGATTCGCTGGTGTGCGCGAGCAGTTCGGCCAGACGGTCGGCCCACCCGCGGTACTGCCCGCTCGGCATGCGCGAGGCATCGCACAGCCCCTCGGTCAGGCTGTCGCCGAGGGCCACGTAGCGACTCCACCGCCCGCGGGGGCGGGATGCCGCCGGCGCGGCCGGGCGCGGTCCCCCGCGCCGCAGCAGGCCGTCGTCGATGCGGCGCAGGGCGACGGCATCCGAGTAATGACCGACGAGATCGCGGGTGAGCGCCTCCCACGTGCGCCCGTGCACCGCGGCGCGGGCGGCGGCGGCGAAGGCGGAGCGCTTGGCGTCGTCGCCGACCAGATCGGCCACCCGCGCGCGCAGGTCGTCCAGATCGCCCGGCCGGTAGAGCCACCCGTCGACGCTGGAGCGCACCAGGTCGAGGGGGCCGCCGACGCCGGTCGCCACCACCGGGACGCCGCTGGCGAGGGCCTCCTGGATCGTCTGCCCGAACGTCTCGCTCTCACCCGGGTGGACGAAGACGTCGAAGCCCGCCATGACCCGCGCGAGCTCCGCGCCGGACAGGTGGCCGGTGAACACGGCATCCGGGAGCGCTCTCTCGAGCGTCGGACGCGAGGGTCCGTCGCCGACGACGACCAGGCGGGTCCCGGGCAGGTCGGCGAGTGCGCGCAGATCGTCGACCTGCTTCTCGGGGGCGAGGCGGCCGACGTAGCCGATGATGCGCTGACCCGCCGGCGCCACCTCGGCCCGCCACGCGTCGTCGCGGTGCTCGGGGGCGAAGCGGACGGCATCCACTCCGCGCCCCCAGCGGCGGATGCGGTCCACGTCCAGTTGCTCGAGCTGCCGCGTCGACGCCGACGACGGCGCGAGGGTGAGGGTGGCGCGACGGTGCAGGCGCGCGACGTGACCGGCGACGAGGGCGGTGGCGTGGGGCAGGCCGTACTTCTGCGCGTAGGCGACCACGTCGGTCTGGTACACCGCGACCGAGGGGATGCGCAGGGCATCGGCGGCGGCCAACCCCTGCCAGCCCAGGACGAACGGGGATGCCAGGTGCACGACGTCGGGGTCGAAGTCGCGCAGCAGGGCGCCCAGGCGCGCCGCCCGCGCGAACACCACGCGCACCTCGGGGTAGGACGGAAGCGGAACGGAGCGCAGCAGCTCGGTGCGGGCCCCGTGCAGGTCGGCGGTGACGTCGCCGGACTTGGGCGCGATCACCAGCGTCTCGTGCCCCGCCTCCGCCAGATGGCGCAGGACGTGGAGGACGGAACCGGTGACCCCGTTCATATGCGGGAGGAAGGATTCGGCCAGCAGCGCGACTCTCACGTCACCAGGGTGCGACCTCGCGGAGGATGCCGATGGCCGACGTTCGCGATGTTCACCCGATGCTCCGCGGGGCGTCACCGGCCGGTCGGCGGGGCGTCTCGATCCGCGGCGGAGAGTGACGTCATGGACGGTGTCGACGCGTGGCTGCAGGCGATCGCGGCGAGTCCGTGGGCGCTGGCGGGCATGGCCGCGCTGGTGTTCGCCGACGCGTTCCTGGTCGTCATCCCGGGCGAAGCGGCCGTCACCGCCTTCGGGGCGCTCGCGGTCGCGCACGGGACGCCGCCGCTTGGCGCCGTCATCGTCGTCGCGGGTCTCGCGGCCTTCTCCGGCGACCTGTGCTGCTACCTGGTGGGGCGCGCGGTGGGCGTCGAGCGATGGCGCTGGATGCGCGGTCCCCGCGTGGCCGCGGCTCTGGACTGGGCGCGGGCGCGACTGGAACGAAACGCCGCCGTCGTGCTGTTCACCGCACGCTTCGTGCCGTTCGCCCGCCTCGCGGTGAACCTCGCAGCGGGCGCCGCGCGGGTGGAACCTATGCGGTACCTCGGCGTCGCCGCCGTCGCGGCGTTCGCCTGGGCGGCGTACCAGGCCGTGATCGGTGCGGTGGTCGCGGCCCTGGTGCCGGGCGGGCCGGTGGTGGCGGTGGTGGTGTCGATCGTCGTCGCGGTGGGGATCGGCGTGGGGATCGACCTGGCGCTCGCACGACGCGCGCGGCGCCGGGCGGCGGCGCGCGCGTCGTG
>NZ_QAJB01000056.1:0-1721 GCF_003061325.1 Microbacterium sp. HMWF026 | reverse complement strand
GTCCAGCCCCGGCCACCGCGTCCCCGCGCCTCGTACGGTGGAGCAATGACCACCGCTGCCGCCCGCACCGCCCTGGACATCGCCGACTGGCGTCGCCGCGTCTTCGCCCTCTACGACGCCGTCCGCGAGGCCGACGACCCCGAGGACGCTCACGAGCTGTGGCGCATCGAGCGGGACGCCCTCTTCGCGGACCACCCGGCGACGCCCCTGCTGCCCGAGCAGCGCGACGGTTTCGTCGGGCTGCCGCTCGCACCGTACGACGCGGCCTGGCGATTCGAGGTGGAACTCCTGGACGCGGACGAGGCGTCGTTCGTCGCCACGACCGGCACCGACGGCGAGGTCGGCTTCGAGCGCATCGGTCGCGTCGAACTGCCCGACACGGGCTCCCTCGACGTGTGGCGGCTCACGTCGTACGGGGGCGGACTGTTCGTCCCCGTGCGCGACGCAGCGGCCGGACGCCCGGGCGGCACCTACGGCGGGGGCCGCTACCTGCTCGACACGATCAAGGGCGCCGACCTGGGCCGCGGCTCGACGCCGAACTCGCTGGTCATCGACTTCAACTTCGCCTACAACCCCTCGTGCGCGTACGACCCGATGTGGGCGTGCCCGCTCGCGCCCGCGGGCAATGTGCTGCCGGTCGCCGTGCCGGTCGGCGAGCTGTACGGCGTCTGACGCTCTGCCGTACGGCCCCGCCTCGCACCCCGCCCACACGACAGCGGCCGCCGCGCGAACGCGACGGCCGCTGCACGGGTCGAGGTCAGGCGCTCGGCGCGGGGGCGTCCTCGGCCAGGGCGATCACGGGCGCGAGCTCGTCGCGCGTGAGGCGGATCCAGGGTCCGGCCGGATCGATCAGGATGCCGGTCAGCCCGGCATCCACCGCCAGGGCCTTCGCGAGCTGAACCTTGGTGATGGGCAGCGGCTGGTCGCCGCGCCCGAGGGCCAGGAGTTCGAGCGGGTGGGTGAACACCTCGAGGAAGCGCTCGCCCGCGGCCGATCGCGATTCGGCGACACCGACGGGTCCACCCTCTTCGGTGCGCGCCACGGCGATCCACATGGGGGCGTCGGCGACGATGGCGTCAACGACCACGCCGGCCGTGTCGTCGGTGCGCGTCTCGCACAGTGCGGTCTTGATCCGCAGCTCGGGGTCGGCCTCGGCCATCATCCGCTCGAGCAGCGCCTTGGGCAGGACGGCGCGTCCATCGGCCGCGGCCGGGTTGAGCACGACGCCGCCGTAGGGGCCGCTGAGCACGTGACGCAGGAGCGCCATGATGGGCTGGCCCATCGCGGACGTGTCGCGGTCTCCGTCGGCTTCGACGCTCGCGCGCAGGGCCGTGCCGCCGCTGTAGGCGAGGACGAGCTGCTCGTCGCCGTTGTTCGCCACGGCGAGGGGAAGGTCCTTGCCCTCGGCCAGCAGGGCGCGGGCATCGCCCTTGACGCGCAGGAAGACGTGGCCCTGCAGCAGCTGCCGGGCGACGTTCAGCAGCTGAGCGGGCTCGGCCGGTCCCGAGATCTCGGCCAGGGCGTTGCCGAGCAGGACGTTGTCGCGCAGGCCGGGGACGGTCTCGGGAGCCTCGGGGGCTTCCATCGCACCGGGCTGACGGGCCGAGGGGCGCGCCGAGACGCCGGGGGTGGACTCGGCGGCGGGGGTGTCGGGGCCGGCGCCGACGCCACGGAAGGACGACATCGAGATGCCGACCGTCGGGGTCGTCTCGGCCGCCGCG
>NZ_QAJB01000470.1:2066-3811 GCF_003061325.1 Microbacterium sp. HMWF026 | reverse complement strand
CTGCAGGGGGGACCCTGTGGGAGAGTAGGACACCGCCGGACTTCTTTTCAGTCGAAATGGCCACCCAAAGCTGGGTGGCCATTTCGCATTCACGCGCATGTTATGCGTGCACGGGCGACAGCGCCGGTGCGGCCCCTCCGCGATTTCAGCGAGGGCGGGTCCGCGCCGGCGTTTTTTCGTACCCCCGGCGATAGGCTCGACCGGTGAGCGAGTTCTCGGGGCACCTTCCGGGGAGTCGCGAGTACCGCCGATTGCTCGTCGGGCTGTTCTTCGGTGGGGTGGCGACCTTCGCCCAGCTCTACGCCACCCAGGCCGTGCTGCCGACGATCGCCACCGACCTGCGGGTCGATCCGGCCGACGCGGCGTTGACAGTGTCGGCATCCACCCTCGGGTTGGCAGCCGCCGTGATCCCATGGTCGGTCGTCGCCGACCGGGTGGGGCGCGTCCCGGCCATGACGATCGGACTGATCGCAGCGACCGTCCTGGGCGCGATCACCCCGTTAGCGCACGAACTCGGTTCGCTGCTCGTGCTCCGGCTGCTCGAGGGCGTCGCCCTCGGCGCCGTGCCCGCCGTCGCGCTCGCCTACCTCAGCGAAGAGGTCGATGCCCGCCATGTCGCCGCGGCTGCCGGCTCCTACATCGCCGGAACCACGGTGGGCGGTCTCACCGGGCGAGTCGTGTCGGGGTGGATCGGCGAACCCGTCGGGTGGCGGTGGGGGGTGGCATCCGTCGTCCTCCTCTGCGTGATCGCGGCTGTGGTGTTCCTCACGCTGGTGCCGGCGGCGCGGGGGTTCGTCCCGCAGCGTGCGCGCGCGATCCGAGGGCCGTCGCTCCGGCGTCGGGTGGGGGCGAACCTGCGATCGGGCGCGCAGCTGGCGCTCTACGCGCAGGGGTTCCTGTTGATGGGCGCATTCGTCGCGGTCTACAACTATTTGGGCTTCCACCTCACGGCGCCGCCCTTCCTGTTGGCGCCGGCGATCGTCACGCTGCTGTTCCTGGCGTACCTCGCCGGCACGGTGTCGTCTCCGCAGGCGGGGGCGCTGGCGGTGCGATACGGGCGGCTGCGCGTGCTGCTCACGAGTACGACGGTGATGGCGATCGGGGCCGCGGCGATGCTGATCCCCGTGCTCCCGGCGATCCTGGTGGGGCTGGTGCTGTTCACCGCGGGGTTCTTCGGCGCCCACGCGGTGGCCTCCGGGTGGACCCCGGTCGCCGCGGCGCCCGGCGCGCGCGCTCAAGCCTCTTCGCTGTACTACCTGGGGTATTACGCCGGATCGAGCGCATTCGGGTGGGGGCTGGGCGTGGTGTTCGGAGCTCTCGGTTGGGGTTGGTTCCTCGCCGCGGTGCTGGGGTTGTGCGCCCTGGCGCTCATCCTCGCGGCGGCGGCGCTGCGGACGGCGCCCTCGGTGCCGGCCTGATCCGGCGACACGAGAGCGCCCCGGGTCAATGCCCGCGTCGCATGTCGGCGGTGTCGACTAGCGTCGAGGGTGACGTGAGGGAGGTCGCGAGTGGACGACGCTGAGGAGCGCACCATGGCGGAGGACGAGATGCTCGGAACGGGGGCGGAATCGACCACCGATGGTGGCGAGCCGCTCGAGACGGTCTCCGAGATCAGTTATGACGAGCAGCGCTATCCCGCGAGGCCGCGGCGGCTGCGTCCGCGCGATCAGTTCCGGGGCGGCACGCTGCGGCGCTTCCTGACCGACCCGCGTAACGCGAACGGCGGCAACCCTTCGTACGTCGAG
>NZ_QAJB01000470.1:0-2056 GCF_003061325.1 Microbacterium sp. HMWF026 | reverse complement strand
ATGCTCAAGGACGCCGACGTGCTCAGCCGCCAATTGTCGGGCCAGCCCTCGATGTGGCGCAACCCGTACGCCCGCCCCGACGCGCGACGCGCGATCGAGTCGACGGACGTGTGGTTCACCGCCTACCCGATCTCGCTCATCACGCGGCCGGGGGAGTCCTTCCTCGACGCGCTCGGAGACGAGGCGCTGTGGGAGGCGTTCGAATGGGTGGGGATCAACGGCATCCACACCGGACCCGTCAAGCGGGCGGGCGGCATCACGGGGTGGCAAGAGACGCCCAGCGTCGACGGGCACTTCGACCGCATCAGCACGCAGATCGACCCCGAGTTCGGTGACGAGAACGCGTTCCGTCGCGTCGCGGACGTCGCCGAGTCCCACGGCGGGAGCGTCATCGACGACATCGTGCCGGGCCACACCGGCAAGGGGGCCGACTTCCGCCTCGCCGAGATGGCGTACAAGGACTACCCCGGGATCTACCACATGGTCGAGATCCCGCGCGAGGACTGGGCGCTGCTGCCCGAGGTGCCCGCCGGGCGCGACTCCGTCAACCTCGACGCCGAGACCGAGCGCGAAATGAGCGCCCGCGGCTACATCATCGGCGAACTCCAGCGCGTCATCTTCTACACGCCCGGGGTGAAAGAGACCAACTGGAGCGCCACCGCGCCGGTGGTCGGTACCGACGGTCTCGAGCGGCGCTGGGTCTACCTGCACTACTTCAAAGAGGGTCAGCCCTCGATCAACTGGCTCGACCCCACGTTCGCGGGGATGCGCCTGGTCATCGGCGACGCCCTGCACTCGCTCGGCGACCTCGGGACGAGCGCGCTGCGCCTCGACGCCAATGGCTTCCTCGGCGTCGAGAAGAGCGCCGAGGGACTCCCCGCGTGGTCGGAGGGGCACCCTCTCTCCCACGCGGCGAACCACATCATCGCCGGCATGGTGCGGAAGGTCGGCGGGTTCACCTTCCAGGAGCTCAACCTGACGATGGAGGACATCCGCGACACGGGAGCCGTCGGCGCCGACCTGTCGTACGACTTCGTCACCCGTCCCGGTTACCACCACGCCCTGGCCACCGCGAACACCGAGTTCCTGCGCCTGGCCCTCACGACGGCGCTCGAGACCGGGGTCGAGCCCGTGCAGCTCGTCCACGGCATGCAGAACCACGACGAGCTCACCTACGAGCTCGTGCACTGGGCGACGACGCACCGCGACACGCTGTACCCCTTCCGCCATGATGAGCGCACCGGCGCCGAGATCGCCGAGACGGTGCGCGCGGAGCTGACCGAGAAGCTCACCGTCGAGGCCGACTACAACCTCGTGTTCACGCAGAACGGGATCGCCTGCACGACGGCATCCCTCATCGCCGCGACCCAGGGCAAGGCGACGCTGGCTGACATCGGCGAAGACGACGTGCCCGCGATCCGCGATGCGCACCTGCTGCTGGCGAAGTACAACTCCTGGCAGCCGGGCGTCTTCGCCCTCTCGGGATGGGACCTCACCGGATCGCTCACGCTCCCGGCCGACGATGTGCGTCACCTCATCTCGTCGGGCGACACCCGCTGGATCGAGCGGGGCGCGCACGACCTGCTCGACGTCGCCCCCGAAGCGGCGTCGTCGGTGTCGGGGATGCCGCGGGCCCGGTCGCTCTACGGCTCGCTCGGCGATCAGCAGAACGACCCCGATTCGTTCCTGTCGGGGCTGCGCGACGTCCTGCGCATCCGCGGGGATCACGGCATCGCCGTGGCGTCGCAGGTCGACATCCCGCAGGTGGGCCACCCCAGCATGCTCGTCATGGTGCACCGTCTCGACGGTGGGGATCGACGCGCCGACGACGCCCCCCTGCAGATCACGGTGCTGAATTTCTCGAACGAGACCATCGAGGGAACCGTGCGCTCGGAGTGGTTGGTTCCCCAGAGCACCGCCGTCGACGCCGCGACCGGCGACGTCGTCGGCCGTGTGGACGAGCTGCAGAGCTTCTCGCTCGAGCTCGGGCCCTACGCGGGGCTGTTCCTCGTGCTCGAAGCCCCCGAGGCCGAGGACTGACGAAGCGCCCCGGCGC
>NZ_QAJB01000469.1:0-9885 GCF_003061325.1 Microbacterium sp. HMWF026 | reverse complement strand
GGCACGCGGCGCGTCGGCGCGCGGCAGAGGCTCGACGGGACCGGTCAGCCCGGTCACCTCGCGCTGTACCTCGAGCACGGCCGTCAGCGCGGCCACCGCCGCGGCACCGCGTTCGACCTCGGGCGCGAGGCGCGGCAGGCTCGACGTGTCGCCGTAGCCGCCGTGACGCTCGTCACGGACCATCTCGCCGCCGCGCAGCTCGATCACGCGACGCTGCATCTGGTCGACGAAACCCGCCTCGTGCGTGGCCATGACCACGGTCGTCCCGCCGGCGTTGATGCGCGCGAGCAGGCGCATGATGTCGATCGACGTGCCGGGGTCGAGGTTTCCGGTCGGCTCGTCGGCCAGCAGCACCTGGGGGCGGTTCACCAGGGCGCGGGCGATCGCGACGCGCTGCTGCTCTCCACCCGAGAGCTCGTGCGGCAGTCGCTTCTCTTTGCCGTCCAGACCGACCAACGCCAGCACCTCGGGCACGGCCTGCTGGATGAACCCGCGCGAAGCGCCGGTCACCTGCAGCGTGAACGCGACGTTCTGGTGGACGGTCTTGTTCGGCAGCAGCCGGAAGTCCTGGAACACCGAACCGATGTGGCGCCGGAAATACGGCACCTTGCGGTTCGACAGCGTGCGCAGGTCGCGGCCGAGCACGACGACGCGCCCCTCGCTGGGGGTCTCGGCCCGCAGGATCAACTGCAGGCAGGACGACTTGCCCGACCCCGAGGCTCCGACGAGGAAGACGAACTCCCCGCGCTGCACCTCGAAGTCCACGGCGTTCAGGGCGGGCTTCGCGGTGCCGCGATACCGCTTGGTGACGTTCTCGAACCGGATCATGGCTCGACGAGCCTAAGCGCGGGTCCCGGTCCCGCCGTCAGGACGCGCCGTGTCGTGAAACGCGGAAAGCCCCATGGATGCCGAGTCTCCGGCATCCACGGGGCTTCCGACCGAGGTCGGGACGATCAGTCGTCGTCGTCCTTGCGCTTGCGCCAGCGGATGCCGGCCGCGATGAGACCGTCCAGGTCGCCGTCGAACACGACGGCGGGGTTGCCGACCTCGTAACCGGTGCGGAGGTCCTTCACGAGCTGCTGACCGTAGAGGAAGTACGAGCGCATCTGGTCGCCCCAGCTCGCGGTGATCGTACCGGCGAGCTCCTTCTTCTTGGCCGCCTCTTCTTCGCGCTTGAGCAGGAGCAGGCGCGTCTGCAGCACGCGCATGGCGGCGGCGCGGTTCTGGATCTGCGACTTCTCGTTCTGCATCGACACGACCAGGCCCGTGGGCAGGTGGGTGATGCGGACGGCGGAGTCGGTCGTGTTGACCGACTGCCCACCAGGGCCGGACGAGCGGAACACGTCGACGCGGATGTCACCCTCGGGGACGTCGACCTCGACGGCCTCTTCCATCACGGGGATGACCTCGACCGCGGCGAAGCTGGTCTGACGCTTGTCGGCGCCGCCGAAGGGGCTGATGCGCGCGAGGCGGTGCGTCCCCGCCTCGACGGACAGGGTGCCGTAGGCGTAGGGCACGTCGACCTCGAAGGTGGCCGACTTGATGCCGGCACCCTCGGCGTACGAGGTGTCCATGACCTTGACGGGGTACTTGTGGCGCTCGGCCCAGCGCAGGTACATGCGCAGCAGCATCTCGGCGAAGTCGGTCGCGTCGTCGCCACCGGCGCCGGAGCGGATGGTCACGACGGCCGAACGCGGGTCGTACTCGCCGTCGAGCAGCGTCTGCACCTCGAGCTGTCCGATGACGTCCTTGAGCGCGGCGAGCTCGCGGCGCGCCTCGTCGGCGGAGTCGTCGTCGTCCATCTCGATCGCGAGTTCGACCAGCACCTCGAGGTCGTCGAGGCGCTGCTCGATCTCGGAGACGCGCTTGAGCTCGGCCTGGCGGTGGCTCAGGCGGCTGGTGACCTTCTGGGCGTTGTCGACGTCGTCCCAGAGGTCGGGGGCACCGGCCTCTTCGCTGAGGCGATCGATGTCGGCTTTGAGTGCGTCGACGTCGACCACGGCCTGGATATCGGCGAAGGTCGAGCGCAGCGCCTGGATGTCGGCGGTCAAATCGAGTTCGAGCATGAGACATCAAGCCTATCGTGGAGACGGTGACAGCCGACTCTCCCCGGAACGTGCTGGTGCGCTTCGCACCGATGATCTACGGCCCCACGCTGCTCTTCGCCGTCGGCGAGGGCGCCGTGATCCCGCTCATCCCCGTGATCGCGAACCGCCTGGGCGCCGATGTCGCGGTCGCCGCCCTCGTCGCCGCGGCCCTGGTCGTCGGTCAGCTGTGCGGCAACATCCCCGCCGGGTGGGCGGTCGCCCGCTTCGGCGAGCGCGTGACGATGGGCGTGGCGGGCATCGTGGTGCTCGGCGGTCTCACCGGGATCGTCCTGGCGCAGTCGCTGGTGTTCTTCGCCGCGGCGGTGTTCCTCATCGGCTTCTGCGCCGCGTCCTTCGCGCTCGCCCGGCACTCGTTCATGACCACGCGGGTCCCCCTTGCCTTCCGGGCGCGGGCGCTGTCGCTGCTGGGCGGCACCTTCCGCCTGGGCATGTTCGTCGGGCCGTTCATCTCGGCAGCGTTGCTGGGGCTGTTCGGCGACGAGACGGCATCCATCGTCTTCTTCGCCGTGTGCCAGGTGGCGACGATCCTGCTGGTGTTCCTGGGGCCCGACCCCGAGAAGGCCGTGCCCGTGAGCGCTCCCTCTCGACGCGGCGACGGCGACTCCCGCGAGGCCGAGGACACCGGCGAGGCCGTCACCGGCGCGATCCCCACCGTCGAGCGCGTGGGCGTCTTCCGCACGATGTGGCGGTTCCGCGGGGTGCTGGCGCGTCTCGGCCTCGCGGCCGCATCGCTGTCGGCCGTGCGCTCCGCGCGACAGGTCGTGCTCCCCCTGTGGGGTGTCTCCCTGGGACTGGATGCCGGCACCATCGCCGTCGTCGTCGGCGTCTCGGGAGCCATCGACTTCGCGCTGTTCTACGCCAGCGGTCAGGTGATGGACCGCTTCGGCCGCCTGTGGGCGGCGCTGCCGGCGATGGTGCTGATGGGGTCGGGCTTCCTCGCCCTGTCGTTCACCCACGACCTGGGTTCCGCCGCCATGTGGTACGCGATGTTCGCCGCCGTCCTGGGCGTCGGCAATGGCCTGTCCAGCGGCATCCTGCTCACCCTGGGCGCCGATATCGCCCCGCCCGACGAACCGGCGGCGTTCCTCGGGTCGTGGAGGACGCTGACGGATGCCGGGGGCGCCATCGCCCCGCTGATCGTCTCGGCGCTGGCGGCGGTGGCGTCGCTGTCGATCGGCGTGGCGGCGATGGGGGTGATCGCGGTGCTCGGCGCGGCGGGATTCATCCGGTGGGTGCCGAGATACGTGCCCCGGGCCCGCTGAGCACCGCGATCACCCACGCTCACTCCGAGACGCGGATGAGCACCTTTCCGGTCGCGCCCTGCTCGACGGCGTCGTGCGCCGCGGCGGTGTCCTCCAGGTCGAAGAAGGTCAGCGGCAGGCCCGCCTCTTCGCCGACGGGGAGCACGCCGTCGGCGACGGCCGCCGCCACGTCCTCGGCGGCCGCGGCGAGCGCGCGCTCGCCCACGGTGTACAACAGCAGCCCCTGCCACCGGACGTTCTTCGCGAAGCTCTCGCGCACGGGGGCGGTGAACTCCGCCCCGCCGTTGTCGGCGTAGTAGCCGACCGTGCCACCGTTGGCGATGACGGCGACGTCGAGAGCGGCGTTGTCGGCGATGGCGACCTCGACGATGTGCTCGACGCCGTTCGGGGCGATCTCGCGGATGCCGTCGGCCAGGGTCTCGCTCGGGTACTGCAGCACGTGGTGCGCGCCGGCGGCCCGGGCGAGAGCTTCCTTCTCGTCGCTGCTCACCGTGGCGATGACCGTGGCGCCAGCCCAGGCCGCGAGCTGGATGGCCGCGTGCCCGACGGCGCCGGCACCGCCCTGCACGAGCACCGTCCGCCCCGACAGCGCGCCGGGGGCCAAGCGCGACGGGCCGTCCTCGTGGACGGTGAGGGCGCGGTGCGCGGTCATCGCGGGAACGCCCAGACTCGCGCCGAGCTCGAACGAGGCGTCGTCGGCGAGCGGTACGGCGCGCTCGGCGGGCAGCACCGAGTACTCGGCGGCGGTCCCGGTGGGACGCTGGTGCGCCGCGAGGAAGATCCAGACCCGCTGGCCGACCGAGAGGGAGTCGACGCCGTCTCCGACGGCATCCACGATCCCCGCCCCGTCCTGATTGGGGGTCACCTCGTCGAACGGCAGGGGACGACCGGTCGTCGCTCGAGCCTTCCAGTCGGTGGGGTTTACCCCCGACACGACGATGCGCACGCGCACCTTGCCGGGGCCGGGCTCGGGCACGGGCCGCTCGACGAGCGAGAGGACGGAGGAGTCACCGGGCTGAGAGTACGAGATCGCCTTCATGCCGGAAGTCAGCGTCCGACGGGACGACCGCATTCCCTCGGCGTGTCGTGACGACGGACGAGATCAGCTGGTCTTCATCACCGCGAGCGCCGTCTGCGAGGTGGTGGAGAGGGAGGCCAGCCGCCGCACCTCGCGTCCCGTCGGCAGCGGCACCGCGACCGGGGTGAGGCGGCGCCTGGCGGTCGAACCGTCGCCCACCTGGCCCTTGTCGTTCTGACCCCAGGCGTTCATCGTGCCGTCCGCCCGCAGCACGTACGCCGTGGTCGTGCCCGCCGCGATCTGCGTCACTCCCGCGGTCAGACCCGTCACCGCCCCCGGGGAGTAGCGATCCGTCGTCGACCCGTCGCCCAGCTGCCCGACACCGTTCATCCCCCAGGATCTGACCGATCCGTCCGACAGCAGGGCGTAGGCGGACCAGCCCCCACCCGCGATCTGCGTGACACCCGACGCCAGCGCCGGCACCGGAACCGGCGAGGACTTCTGCGGCTCCCGGGTCCCGATCCCCAGGACGCCGTACGCATTGTCTCCCCAGCTTCTGACAGACCCGTCCGTCAAGAGAGCGAACGACGAGTTGTACGCCGTCGCGATCTGCGCGACACCGGTCAGGCCCGACACGGGGACGGGCGCCCATCGATCGGTGGTCGATCCGTCGCCCACCTGACCGAGTGCGTTTCGTCCCCAGCTCACGAGCGAGCCGTCCGAGGCCGATGCGACGACGTGGTCGTAACCCGCGATGATCTGCGTGATCCTCGAAGTCAGACCGGTCACGGCGACCGGTGACAGCTGGTTCGTCGTCGATCCGATGCCCAGCTGGCCGTAACGGTTGTCGCCCCACGCCCGCACGGATCCGTCCGACAGAAGGGCGTAGCCGGACCGGTCCGCGGCGGCGATCTGCGTGACGCCGGCCAGGCCCGGGACGGGTGCCCATGTCGAACGGTCGGTGGTCGACCCGTCTCCGAGCTGACCGTAGGCGTTGCCCCCCTTCGCCCACACCGTGCCGTCCGCCAGCAGCGCGAGGAACCAGGCGACGGAATTGTCCGGACTGTTGACCCTGACGAGGTCGGCGACCGCGGCGATCGCATCCGTCACCGGTGAGGGGAAGACGAGCTCGGTTTGCGCCACCGAACGTGCGTACTCTCGTCCCGCCGCAAGCAGGTTCGAGCCCACCACCGTGAAGGCCGCCGACGTCGATGCCGCCGACGTCACCGCCGTGAGCGTCGCGGACGATCCCGGCGTCGCCCACGGTGTGCCCAGATCGAGTTGCGTCGTGGTCTTCCCAGAGCCGTCGGTCACCCCCGAGGTCGGCGCGAACGAGGCACCCGACGGTCCGGAGAACGAGACGGCCGTGCCCGCCACCGGCTGAGAGGCGGCGTCACGGACCAGAGCCGTCACCGGCACGTTCCCGGCCGCCGGCACCCGCATGTCGGGAGCCGAGAGGCTGACCGATCCGCCGGAGGCGGCCCAGGCCGGCGTCGACACCATCACCGTCACCGCGGGGATCGACAACGCCGCACCCATCAAGACCGTCCGGCGACCGACCTCGCCGCTCGCTCGACGGGAATCGGCGATCTCACTGCTGGTCATGACGAGCCTCTCTGTTCTTCACACCGTTCGTGCAATTCACTGTTCGCGGAGCACGCGCCCCCACCGACACCTTTCCGCCGGGGTGCACGTACGCATGCACGGACACCGACACCTTTCCGCCGGGGTGCACGTACGCATGCACGGACACCGACTCCCCCGCCGCGGGTGAGACGGTTCCCTCGCGCCCGATGGCAGGCGTTCAGCGAAAAGGTGGGCCGGCGTCGTCGTGCGCAAATCACCAGGGGGATCACCCCCAGGGTCGAGACGCCGGCCCGCACCCGCTCGCCGTGCACGCGGTCGGTCGAGGCGCGGTGGCCCGCGCGGACGCGGTCGATCAGCTGGTCTTGGTGAGGATGAGAACGGTCTTGCATCCCGTCGAGATGGCCCCGAGTCGCTGTGCCTGCCGGCCGGACGGCAAGGGAACGACCACCGGAGTTCGTTGATTCGCGGCTGAGCCATCGCCCAGCTGACCGATGTCGTTCGAACCCCACGCCCTCACTCGTCCATCCGTCGACAATGCGTAGCCCGACAGCACGCCCGCGGCGATCTGCGTGACCCCCGAGTTCAGACCCGACACCGGAACGGGCGTCGTCTGGTCGGTTCCCGACCCGTCGCCCAGCTGACCGTCGCCGTTGCTCCCCCACGCTTTGACCGAGCCGTCCGACAGCAGGGCGTAGGCCGAGAATGCCCCACCCGCGATCTGCACGACGTTCGAGGTAAGGCCGCTGACCGCGACGGGGGACCACTGGTCGTCGGTCGTGCCGATCCCCAGCTCGCCGTAGCCGTTGTATCCCCAGGCCATGACCGAACCGTCCGACAGGATCGCGTACGACGCGAAGCTGCCCGCCGCGACCGCGGTCGCTCTCGCGCGGAGTCCGAGCACCTGCACCGGCGTCCACCGGTCGGTCGTCGTTCCATCACCCACCTGGCCGGGCCCGTTGTAGCCCCACGCCCGGACGGAACCGTCCGACAGGAGCGCCAGAACGTGGCCCGCTCCCGCTGCGATCCGGGTCACCCCCGACGTCAGGGCCGGAACGGCCACGGGCGACAGCTGGTCCGTCGTCGATCCGATTCCCAACTCGCCGTAGGCGTTCCGACCCCAGGCTCTCACCGACCCGTCCGACAGGAGGGCGTAAGACGAATTGGCCGCGGCCGCGATCTGCGTGACGCCCGACAGACCCGGGACCGGCAGCCAGTCGAAGCGAGACGTCGTGGTTCCGTCGCCCAGCTGACCGAAGTCGCTACCGCCTTTCGCCCACACCGTCCCATCGGCCAGCAGAGCCAAGAAGGACGGGGTCTTGTTCTCCCACCCCGACCCCACGGCGTCCACCACGGGCGAGGGGAACGCCAGGGCCGACTGGGTGAGCGTCGGCGGGTTGTCACGCCCCGCCATGAGCAGGTTCGAGCCCGAGACAGTGAAAGCCATCGACGTCGACGCCGTCGCGGTCACGGCCGTCACGGTCACCGTCGACCCGGGCGTCGCCCACGGCGTACCCAGGTCCAGCTGCGTGGTCGCCTCGCCCGCTCCGCTCGTCGTCGACGACGACGGCGAGAAAGACGCCCCGGACGGCCCCGAGAACGACACGGCCGTCCCCGACAGCGGCTGGTTCGCGGCATCCTTCACCAGGGCCGTCACCCGCCCGCCCCCGGAAGCCGGCACGCACATGGCGGGGGCCGAGAGGGTGATGGACTCCCCGGACGCCGCCCACGCCGGCGTCGACACCATCATCGTCACCGCGGGGACCGCCAAGGCCGCGCCCGCCAGGACGGTACGCCGACCGATCGCGGCGCCGGCACCTGTGGACTCCGAGGAGCGCGTGGCCTCAGCACTCCGGCCGGATGATTCGGAAACTTCTCTGCGGGCCATGACGGACCCCCTTCTCATTCACACTGGTCGCGGCACTCGTTCGCGGGGCGCGGATCCCCAGGACACTGTCCCGGGTAGAGGCACATATACGTGCGACCCCTTCGTCGCCGGTCGCGGGGGTGATTCCGCGCGTGCCTCGACGGAGAGCGTCGACCCGATGAGACGCACGCGCACGCGAAAGCCGCCGGTTTCACCAGGACATTCACCCGCGACAGCGTTCATGGCGGTCCAGCAGCCGCCCCGTCCGTCGGGAACGACCCCCGGCCGCGAAAACAGTCACCAGGTTGACGGCGGCTTCACATCGTGCGCGGCGACGTCGCGCTTAGACTGATCCCACTCGCGGGAGTGGTGAAATCGGCAGACACGCAGGATTTAGGTTCCTGTGCCTTCGGGCGTGGGGGTTCAAGTCCCCCCTTCCGCACGGTCGATGCGTCCGCACCCGCTCCGCACCGACGAACCCCAGCACCGACTCTCACCCGACGGGACCGATGTGATCCACACCACCGCTGCGCTGCTCCCGTGGCTCGACCCCGCCACGATCATCACCAACTCGCAGCCGTGGGCGCTCCTGGTGGTCTGCTTCATCATCTTCGCCGAGACGGGCCTGCTGATCGGCTTCCTGCTGCCCGGCGACACGCTGCTGATCATGGCGGGCCTGCTGTCGCACTCGACGCCCGCCGCCCCCAACGGCGTCTTCGGGCTGAACGCATGGTGGGTGGCTCTCGCCATCGGCGTGGCCGCGTTCATCGGCGGCGAGCTGGGGTACTACATCGGCCACAAGGCCGGCCCCTCGATCTTCGAGCGCAAGGACTCCGGCATCTTCAGCCGCAAGAACGTCGAGCGCACCAACGCGTTCTTCGAGCGTTTCGGTGGTCTGACGGTCATCCTGGCCCGCTTCGTCCCCGTGGTGCGGACGTTCGCGCCGATCGCGGCGGGCGTCGGCCACATGCCGTGGCGCAAGTACACGCTGTACAACTTCATCGGCGCCGTCGTCTGGGGCATCGGCCTGACGATGATCGGCTACGCCGTGGGCTACATCCCCTTCATCCGCGACATCGTCACGGAGTACATCGACGTCATCCTGCTCGCCGCCGTCGCCGGAACCGTGCTGTTCATCGCGATCCACTACTTCCGCGAGCGCGCCGCCGCCAAGCGCGAAGGAGCGATCACCCCCGCCGAGGCGGACTCGCTCACCCTCGACGCGAAGACGCTCGAAGAGGGCGATCAGCCCGCCCGCTGAACTGACGGCGTCGGATCACGACGCCTTCGACCCCTTCTTCTTGGCCGCCGATTTCGTGTCGGCGACCTCGTCGTTCCCGGTGGAGCCGTCGGCATCCGTCTTCGAGGTCTCCTTCGACGTCGTCGGCCCGCCCGCGCGCGCGGCCCGACTGCGTTCGACGCTCGCCCGGAGCGCCTCCATCAGGTCGATGACCTCACCGCCGTCGTCGTCCTCGGCCTTGCCGAAGGTGGCATCCGTATCGAGGGCATCGCCCTGCTCGAGCTTCGCGTCGATGAGCGTGCGCAACTCCTGCTGGTACTCGTCGGTGAACTCCTCGGGGTCGAAGTCCTTCGAGAAGCTGTCCACCAGGGATGCCGACATCTCGAGCTCTTTCGCCGAGATCCGCACGCTCTCGTCCAGGGCCGGGAACGCGGCCTCGCGCACCTCGTCGGCCCACAGCAGGGTCTGCAGGACCAGTACGTCGCCCCGCACGCGCAGAGCGGCGAGCCGCGTCTTCTGCCGCAGCGAGAACCGCACGATCGCGGTGCGGTCGGTCTGCTCGAGTGTCTTGCGCAGTAGCACGTAGGCCTTCGGCGACGAGGAATCGGGCTCGAGATAGTAGGCCTTGTCGAGGGTGAGCAGATCGACCTGGTCGCTGGGGACGAATTCGACGACCTCGATCTCGCGGCTGCGCTCGCTCGGCAGGGACGACAGGTCGTCCTTGGTGAGCACCACCGTCTGCTCGCCGTCGTCGTACGCCTTGTCGATGTCCTGGTAGGGAACGACCTCGCCGTCGATCTCGCAGA
>NZ_QAJB01000468.1:1090-2507 GCF_003061325.1 Microbacterium sp. HMWF026 | reverse complement strand
GTACGGGCGTCACCCGGCATCCGCGCCCCTTGCCGTGTCGGAGGTCGGGGTTAGCCTGAGGGTGGAGGTATCGATGACTCTCGACCCGCGCTCGCCCCGCACCCCGTCCTCGTCCGACAACGCCGGCCCGCACCCCTGGCGCCGCTTCGTCGCGCTGGGCGACTCGTTCACCGAGGGCATCGGCGATCCCCTGCCCGACGGCGGTCACCGCGGCTGGGCCGACCGTGTCGCCGAGGTGCTCGCGGGTCAGGTGGACGACTTCGCGTACGCCAACCTCGCCGTGCGCGGAAAGCTCATCGCACAGATCGTCGCCGACCAGATCGAGCCGACCCTGGCCCTCAAGCCGGATCTCATCACGTTCTCGGCCGGCGGCAACGACGTCATCCGGCCCGGCAGCGACCCCGACGCGGTGGCGCGGCAGTTCGAAGACGCGGTGCGGCGACTCACGCGCGACGGCGCGACCCTGGTGGTCTTCACGGGGGTCGACACCGAGTTCACCCCCGTCTTCCGCAACATCCGCGGCAAGGTCGCGATCTACAACGAGAACATCCGCGCGATCGCCGAACGCTACGACTGCGTCGTCGCCGACCAGTGGGCCCTCAAAGAGGTGCAGGACATGCGGTTCTTCGACGACGACCGCCTGCACTACAACGCGCTCGGCCACCACGAGGTCGCCCGCATGGTGCTGCGCGCCCTCAACGTGCCCAACGACCTGCAGGCGATGCAGCCCGAGGCCGTCGCGTCGACCACGTGGCGCGCCGCCCGCGAGAAGGATTTCATCTGGGCGCGTGAGTATCTCGTGCCCTGGGTGCTGCGCCGCCTGCGTCACCAGTCGTCGGGCGACCACATCCAGGCGAAGCGGCCGGATCCCCTGCCCGTGATCACCCTGGCTCCGGGTAGGGATGCCGCGGGCTCGCGCGAGACGCCGGCGTGATGCGCGTGGATCCCGTCGCGGTCCTGCCGCCCGCCGTCCTCGCCCTGCTCGACGCGGCCGACGCCGACACCCTGCTGCGTGACGCCGAGGCACTGGCCGAGGGCCTGACCGACGCCGGGTGGACACCCGAGGTCGAAAGCGGGCGGTTCGCCGCCGACGGGTGGGACGTCGTCTCGTCCGCGTGGGCACCCGATATCTCGGTGTTCCTCGACGGTGACGTGCGCGTTGTCCGCGGTGCGGCCCTGGCGATCGCGACCGCGCTGGGCGACCGCGGTGACCGATGGGCCCTCGACACCGAGGGGCCCGACTGGTCCACATGGAGCGCCGACGACCCCCGGTGGCAGACCGACGAAATCGACTGGCTGCTGTGGTCGGGGCGAGGAGCGGTGATATCGCTCTTCACGGCTCCCGAGATGCCGGCCGGGCCGGGCGCGCTCCCCGCCCACCTGCAGCTCGCGATCTCGCGCGCCGACACACCCGACG
>NZ_QAJB01000468.1:0-1080 GCF_003061325.1 Microbacterium sp. HMWF026 | reverse complement strand
CTGGTACCTCGTCGCTTCCGAGGGGCTGCCCGACGACGTCCTCGCCCGGCTCGAGGCCGACGACGACGGCCGCGTGCGCGCCGCCGCCGCCTCGGAGCGCATCATGCGCGCGGGTTCGTCGCGCGGCTGACGGCAGCTTCTTCCCACGACGCAGCCCGCGGTACGGCCGTACCCGCGCTCAGCGCGGCTCCGGCATCCCGCGCCGCAATTCCCACAGTGCCACCGCGCTGGCCGCGGCGACGTTCAGCGAGTCCACTCCCCCGGCCATCGGAATCGTCACGACCGTGTCGGCCGCGGCGAGCGCGTGACGGCTGAGCCCGTCACCCTCGGACCCCATCAGCAGCGCCACCCGCTCGTGCCTGGCGGCCGAGAACGCGTCCAGGGTGACCGCGTCGTCCGACAGCGCGAGGGCCGCGAGGTGGAAGCCGGCGTCGTGCAGCAGGGGGGCGGCATCCCTCCACTCGGGAAGACGCGTCCACGGCACCTGGAAGACGGTGCCCATGCTCACCCGAACGCTGCGGCGGTACAGCGGGTCGGCGCAGCGCGGGGTCACGAGCACGGCGTCGGCGCCGAGGGCGGCGGCCGAACGGAAGGCGGCTCCGATGTTGGTGTGGTCGACGATGTCCTCGAGCACGACGACGAGCCGGGCGTCGCGGACGACGTCGGCGACGGAGGCCAGCGCGGGACGGTGCATGGACGCGAGCAGTCCCCGGTGCACCGTGTACCCCGTCACCTGCTGGGCGATCTGGGCAGGGACGACGTAGACCTCGGCATCCTCGCCGACGAGGGCGAGGGCGTCGGCGAGGAACTTCTCCTGCACGAGCACGGAGCGCGGCCGGTGGCCGGCGCGCAGGGCGCGGTCGAGGACCTTCGCGGACTCGGCGATGTAGAGCCCCCCGGCGGGTTCGCTGACGCGGCGCAGCGACACGTCGGTGAGGTCGCGGTAGTCGGCGAGGCGCGGGTCGTCGGCGGTGTCGAGGGCGATGACGGGCATCGTCCCATCGTGCCAGCCGCGCGCGGTCGCGCCGTCCTGCGCCCGCCGGCCCCACGTCCCGGTCGAGTGTCCACGACGCGCCGCAC
>NZ_QAJB01000055.1:0-20824 GCF_003061325.1 Microbacterium sp. HMWF026 | reverse complement strand
GATCTCCTCGGTGGAGGTGGGGCCGGGGCCGAGGGCGGCGAGGAGCGTGACGCGCGGGATGACCCCGCTCAGGCGTCCGTCCGCGTCGAGCACGGCGAGCGGGAGCGGCGACTCGACCGAGGGGACGAACAGGTCCATGAGCACGTCGTCCTCGCGGACGCTCTGCGGCACCGGCTTCAGCCGCGACAGCAGCGAGTTCTCGCCCGCGCGCACGAGCTTCATGGCATCCCGGTCCGTGATGATGCCGAGGGGTTTGCGATCGCGGTCGGTGACGTAGACCGCCGACATATAGGCGTCTCGCATCTGGCGCAGCGCCGTGCGCGGGCCGGCCGAGGCGTCGACGCGCGGACGCGGACGCTCCATGACGTTGCCGGCGGTGAGCACGCGGGCGCGGTCGACGTCCTGCACGAACTGCTCGACGTAGTCGTTCGCCGGGTCGGTCAGGATGTCCTCGGGCGTGCCGATCTGCACGATGCGCCCGTCGCGCATGACGGCGATGCGGTCTCCGAGGAACATGGCCTCGTTGAGGTCGTGGGTGATGAAGACGATCGTCTTCTTCAGCGTCCGCTGCAGTTCGAGCAACTGCTCCTGCATCTCACGCCGGATGAGCGGGTCGAGGGCGCTGAAGGCCTCGTCCATGAGCAGGATGTCGGTGTCGGCGGCGAGCGCCCGGGCGATGCCGACGCGCTGCTGCATCCCGCCCGAGAGGGCCGAGGGGAGCTTGTCGCCCCAGCCCTCGAGACCCACGAGGGCAAGGATCTCGTCGGCCTTGGCCAACCGCTCGGCCTTGCCGACGCCGCGCAGTTCGAGGGGGTAGGCGACGTTCGCCGCGACCGTGCGGTGCGGCAGGAGCGCGAAGTGCTGGAAGACCATCGCGAGGCGCTCGCGGCGCAGTCCCCGCAGGCGCGCGGAGCCGACGCCGGTCAGGGGATCACCCTTCACCTCGACGGTGCCCGCGGTGGCCTCGTGCAGGCCGTTGAGCATGCGGATGATCGTGGACTTGCCCGAGCCGGAGAGGCCCATGATGACGAAGATCTCGCCCGGCTGGACGTCGAAGCTCGCGTCGATGACGGCGGCGGTCCCGAGATCGGAGATCTCGTCGCGGCGCACCCCGGAACGGAGCTTGTCGACGGCGACCTGCGGTGCTCGCCCGAAGACCTTGAACAGGTTCTTCGCCGAGAGCGCCGGCGCGGTGGGGGTGGAAGCCTGAAGGGCAGGCGGATGGGTCACGGTGTGCACCTCGACGGCCTTCGGGTGGCCGCAGCGGTCACGCCCGGGTGGCAGCCATCGGCGCTCCGGCCGGGGGGGGTGGAGCGCGTCGGCGTCGGACATCGGGTCCGGCGCCCAGGCCGCCGACCGTACGCTCGCGACGCGGACTCCCCCGAGTCCGCACCGACGACCGCGGACTGGTCGGGTGGGCGGCCCTCAGCGGGCCTCCACCAACGTTTCACGGTGATGGATCGCCTGGCAAATCACCGCGCGCCTTGAGATTCCGGATGCCGTGTGGCACGCGCGCCCGCGTGCCCCGGCGTCGGGGGCACCCGGCAGACCACGCCCCGCGGGGTCGGCCCGGGCGTGTCGGTGCGAGGCGTCAGTTCGCGGCGGACTCCCCCGCTGGCTCCGACGCGGCGGATCGGTGGTGACGGATGACCTCGGCGACCACGAAGTTGAACCACTTCTCGGCGAACACCGGATCGAGGTCGGCCTGCTCGGCGAGCTGGACGAGACGCGCGATCTGCTGCTCTTCGCGAGTGGGGTCGGATGCCGGCATCCCGTGCTTCGCCTTGAGGACGCCGACCTGCTTCGTGCAGCGGAATCGCTCGGCGAGCAGGAAGATGAGCGCGGCGTCGATGTTGTCGATGCTGCCGCGCAGCCCCTGCAGGATGGTCGAGGGATCGGCGTCGGTCATTGGTCCTCCCAGATCGCTCCGACCCTACCGCGCCGCGTGGGGCCGCACGTGCCTCTCACAGGGAGTCCTACAGTGTGACCATGAGCCGATCGACGCGCCCCGACCCCACAGCAGCCGGTGCCGATGCCGGGGCCGCCACCACCCGCGACAAGCCGGTCTGGTCGGCGCTCGCGCGACCGTACGCGGCGGGCTTCTTCCTGACGCTCGGCGGGTTGACGGCGTTCCTGCTGGCCCTCGCGCTGGGCAAGCTGTCGACGGTCCTCATCTACATCGCGATCGCGCTGTTCGTGGCCCTCGCCCTGGACCCGATCGTGCGGTTCCTCGTGCGGCGCGGACTGTCGCGCGCGTGGTCGATCGTGATCGTCTTCGGCGGTCTCGCCCTCATCCTCGCCGGCGCTCTGTGGCTGCTCATCCCGCCCGTCGTGCGGCAGGTCGAGCAGTTCATCGGCGATATCCCCTCGTTCGTCAACGACCTCATCGACAGCGACGCGGTGCGGTGGGTCGAGCAGAACTTCGGCGACAGCCTGGGCGACGTCCTTCAAGAGGTCCAGGGCTTCGTCACCAACCCCGCGAACATCGCCGCGATCGGCGGCGGTCTGCTGCAGGTGGGCATCGGGATCGGCGAGTTCATCTCGGGCGCGATCATCGTGCTGGTGCTGAGCCTGTACTTCTTGGCATCCCTTCCCCGCATGAAGAACAGCCTCGTGCGCCTGACCCCCGCCCGCAGCCGCGAGACGGTCGCCGACATGACCGGCCAGATCACCGAGTCCGTGGGTGGTTACCTCGCCGGCATGGTGGTGCTGGCGTTGTGCAACGCGGTGTTCGCCTTCATCGTCCTGACGATCCTGCAGCAGCCTTTCGCCGCCCTGCTCGCGGCCCTCGCCTTCGGCATCACCCTGATCCCCCTGGTGGGTTCGGTGCTGTTCTGGGCGACCGCAACGGTGTTCACCCTGATCGTGAACCCGACCGCGGGACTCGTCTTCGCGATCGTCTACCTCGTCTACATGCAGATCGAGGCATACATCCTGACGCCCCGCGTGATGAACCGCACGATCTCGATCCCGGGAGCGCTCGTCGTCATCGGAGCGCTCGTCGGCGGCACCCTGCTGGGGCTGCTGGGGGCGCTCGTCGCGATCCCGGTGACGGCATCGGTCCTGCTGATCATCAAGCAGATCGTCATCCCGCGACAGGACGCCAAGAAGTAGCTCCCGCGTCAGCGCGTGGGCAGCAGTCGCGTCGGCGACGGCGACGCCGTGCGGTGACGCACGCGTCCGGGAACCCCGGTGCGGGCGTCCAGTGGCAGCGACACGATCTCGTGCGCTAGCTGCCCCGCGACCAGGAGCGTGTCGTCGACGACGACGTGATGGCGGGGCCAGTGCGTGCCGGTCTCGGCGAGAGCGAGCAGTTGCAGCTGTTCGCCCGCGCCGCGCACCGACAGCACACCCACGGTGTCGCTGCCGCGCACGCCCGCGTACAGCGTGCTGCCGTCGCGGCTCGTGCACAGCTCGGCCGCGGTGTCGGTGTCGAGCGTGCCGAGCAGGGGCTCGCCCGACCGCACGTGCCAGCGCCCCTCGCGGTCGGGAGCGAGCACGAACACCTCGCGACTCAGCTCGGTGACGACGTACAGGTGACCCGAGGGATGCCAGACCCCGTGCCGCGGTCCACTGCCCTTCGGCAGCACGACGTCCTGCACCGGGCGCAGGCCCTGCGAGGAGTGCCGCCAGATACGGACGAGGTCGAGACCCATGTCGGTGGTCGCCACGAGACCGCGGGGCAGGAAGATCGCCTGGTGGGCGCGTGAGACCCGCGCCCCGGCCAGGGCCTCTTCGCTCTCGGCGTCGGTCTCGGGCACGTCGTCGTAGGTCGGGATGAGGTGCGAGAACTCCTCTCCCGCGGCGTCGCGCAGGGCGCGGGCCGCGGCGGCCAGATCCGGCACGACCGCGCCCGACACGCGCGCCCCCGTCGACACGGCGCCCTCGTCGGACGAGGAGCCGTGCGGATCGATGGCTTCTGCGGCCGCGACGGGGTTGGAGGGGCGGCCCGCGGCATCCAGGTCGACGCGCACCACCCGCCCATCGCCCCAGCAGCTGGCGATCAGGGACGACGCGTCGGGGGCGACGGCGATGTGGCACACCGCGTCCCCGACGGGGACGGGGGCTCCGACGCGCGTCAGGCGGGTGTCGGCGGTGCGGCGATAGGCCTGCACGGTGCCGTCGAACTCGAGGGCCGCGTACAGCAGGTCGTGCACGGGGTGGGCGGCGATCCACGAGGGCGAACCCGGCGCCGCCACCGCGGTGCCGACCATGCCCAGCGGACCACCGGCCCCGGGGGCCTCGGCCTCGCCGGCCTGCAGGATGCCGATGCCCTCGGCCGCCCCGTTGTCGGGGGCGTAGGCGCCGACCCAGAAACGCATCAGTCGATGAGGTCGTGGCGCACGATCACCTGGTCGCGGGCGGGGCCCACGCCGATGACCGAGATGCGGGTACCGCTCATCTTCTCGAGCGCGAGCACGTAGTCCTGCGCGGTCTGCGGCAGGTCGTCGAAGGTGCGGGCGGTCGAGATGTCCTCGCTCCAGCCGGGGTAGTACTCGAGGATCGGCTTGGCGTGGTGGAAATCGGTCTGGTTGACCGGCAGGTCGTCGTACCGCTCGCCGTCGACGTCGTACGCGACGCAGACCGGGATCTGCTCGAGACCGCCGAGGATGTCGAGCTTGGTGAGCACGAGGTCGGTGATGCCGTTGATGCGCGTGGCGTAGCGGGTGATGGGCGCGTCGTACCAGCCGACGCGGCGGGGGCGACCGGTGGTGGTGCCGAACTCGAAGCCGCGCGAGCGCAGCCACTCGCCGCTCTCGTCGAACAGCTCGGTCGGGAACGGGCCCGAGCCCACGCGCGTCGTGTACGCCTTGACGATCCCGACGATGCGGTCGAGACGGTTGGGGCCGACGCCCGAGCCGGTCGCGGCGCCGCCGGCCGTCGCCGACGACGAGGTCACGAACGGGTAGGTGCCGTGGTCGACGTCGAGCATGGTGGCCTGGCCGCCCTCGAAGACGACGACGTCGCCTGCCTCGAGCGCGTCGTTGAGCAGCAGCGAGGTGTCGGCGACCATGGGGCGCACGCGCTCGGCGTACGCCAGCAGGTCGTCGACGATCTCGTCGGCCGTGATGGAACGACGGTTGAAGATCTTGACCAGCAGGTGGTTCTTCTGGTCGAGGGCGCCCTCGACCTTCTGGCGCAGGATGTTCTCGTCGAACAGGTCCTGCACGCGGATGCCGACGCGGTTGATCTTGTCGGCGTAAGCCGGGCCGATGCCGCGACCGGTGGTGCCGATCATGCGCTTGCCCAGGAAGCGCTCGGTGACCTTGTCGAGCGTGCGGTGGTACTGCGTGATGATGTGCGCGTTGGCGCTGATCTTCAGGCGGCTGGTGTCGAGGCCGCGCGCGTTGAGCGCCTCGAGCTCGTTGAACAGCACCTCGAGGTCGACGACGACGCCGTTGCCGATCACGGGCGTCACACCCGGGGACAGGATGCCGCTGGGCAGCAGGTGCAGCGCGTACTTCTCGTCGCCGATGACGACGGTGTGACCGGCGTTGTTGCCGCCGTTGAACTTCACCACCCAGTCGGTGCGCTCACCGAGCAGGTCGGTGGCCTTGCCCTTGCCTTCGTCGCCCCACTGGACGCCGACGATCACGATTCCGGGCATGTGCGCTCCTCGCGTCTGATTCCGGCGGTACACCCCATCCTATCGAGCGGGTCGGACACGTCCCGCGGCCTGCCCGCGCGCGCCGCGGCTCACTACCCTGGAGCGATGACGAGAACGACGGGCTGGGCCCTGGGCTGGAACGTCGCCCGCGCGGTGGCGGCGGGGGCGATCGTGGTGGCCGTCGTGGCGCAGTTCGTCTCGTCGGCATCGGGCGCCGCCGCGGCGGGTCGCGACGTGGCGACCACGGTGGCCAACTTCTTCAGCTTCTTCACGATCCTCTCCAACGTCTCGGCGGCGGTCGTGCTGCTGCTGCTCGCGATGCGGTATCTCCGCCGACGGCGATCGCTCCGCGACTCCGCCGAGGTCGATCCGCCCGCCCTCGCGGCCGCACTGGCGTACGTGTCGACCTACATGATCGTCACCGGCGTGGTCTACAACCTGCTGTTGCGCGGGCTGCCGCTGCAGCCCGAGACGGTCGGCTGGTCGAACGAGATCCTGCACGTCTGGGGCCCGCTGTTCCTGCTGCTGGACGTGCTGTTCGGTGCGGGTCGGCGCCGCCTGCCGTGGACCGCGGCGCTCGGCGCGGCGGTCTTCCCCATAGCGTGGATCGTCTACACGCTGCTGCGCGCGCCTCTCATCACCAACCCCACCACGGGGGCGCCGTACTGGTACCCGTACCCGTTCCTCGACCCGAACACCGGCGGCTGGTCGAGCGTCGTGGTGTACATCGTCGTGATCGCCGTCGGGATCGTCGCCCTGGCGTTCGGCATCGTCGCGATCGGACGGGCACGCGGCATCCGGATGCCACGAACCCTGCCCGCCTGAGCGGACCTGCCCCTACCCTGGTGAGCGTGCGTACGCGACTGATCTCGGCGGCACTGGCCGCCTCCGCCCTGCTCCTGCTCGCCGGCTGCGCGGGGACCACCGCGACCGAGACCGCCCCGTCCTCCAGCCCCACGGCGACGGCGGCCGCGTCCGGCGAGTGCTCGTTCGAGGCATCCGGCCAGCCCGCGGTCGACGTGACCCCGCCCGCCGCGGACACCGAGCGCCCGAGCGGTCAGGTGCAGGCCGTCCTGCAGACCTCGGCCGGAGAGATCCCCCTCACCCTCACCGGCGAGCGCACCCCGTGCACGGTCGAGAGCTTCGTCTCGCTCGCGCAGCAGCAGTACTTCAGCAACACCGAGTGCCACCGCCTCACCACGCAGGGCATCTTCGTCCTGCAGTGCGGCGACCCCACGGGCACCGGACGCGGCGGCCCGGGCTATCGCTTCGCCGATGAGCTCGACGGCGGCGAGACGTACCCGGCCGGCACGGTCGCGATGGCCAACGCCGGTCCAGACACCAACGGATCGCAGTTCTTCCTCGTGTACGAGGACACCCCGCTGCCGCCCAAGTACACGGTGTTCGGTCAGATGTCGCCCGAGGGCCTCGCGGTCGTGCAGTCCATTGCCGCCGCCGGCACCGCGGGCGGGACGGCGGACGGCGCCCCCGCGACGCCCGTGACGATCACGGGCGTGACGGTCGGCTGACCCTCCTCCCCCGGGCTCGCGGGGACGCCGACCGCGCCCTCGGGTCGGGTGTCGGCATCCCTCCGCTCTAGAATCGAGGGCATGTCCAAGGTCCTGCAGTCCCTTCCCGTCGGCGAGCGCGTCGGCATCGCCTTCTCGGGTGGTCTCGACACCTCCGTGGCCGTCGCGTGGATGCGCGACAAGGGCGCGGTGCCCTGCACCTACACGGGCGACCTCGGTCAGTACGACGAAGACGACATCGCCTCGATCCCCGGCCGTGCCACACAGTACGGCGCCGAGATCTCGCGCCTGGTCGACTGCAAGACCGCGCTGGTCGAAGAGGGCTTCGTCGCCCTCGCCTGCGGTGCCTTCCACATCCGCTCGGGTGGTCGCACGTACTTCAACACCACGCCCCTGGGCCGCGCGGTCACCGGCACCCTCCTGGTGCGCGCGATGAAAGAGGACGGCGTCGACATCTGGGGCGACGGCTCCACCTACAAGGGCAACGACATCGAGCGGTTCTATCGCTACGGCCTGCTCGCCAACCCCGCCCTGCGCATCTACAAGCCCTGGCTCGACGCCGACTTCGTCACCGAGCTGGGCGGGCGCAAAGAGATGAGCGAGTGGCTCGTCGCGCACGACTTCCCCTACCGCGACAGCGCCGAGAAGGCCTATTCGACGGATGCCAACATCTGGGGCGCCACGCACGAGGCCAAGACCCTCGAGCACCTCGACGTCTCGCTCGAGATCGTCGAGCCCATCATGGGCGTGCGCTTCTGGGACCCCGCTGTCGAGATCGAGACCGAGGACGTCACCGTCGAGTTCGAGGCCGGTCGCCCGGTCGCGATCAACGGCACGCGCTTCGACGACCCGGTCGCGCTGGTGCGCGAGGCGAACACGATCGGTGGACGCCACGGCCTCGGCATGAGCGACCAGATCGAGAACCGCATCATCGAGGCCAAGTCGCGCGGCATCTACGAGGCCCCCGGCATGGCGCTGCTGTTCCTCACCTACGAGCGCCTGGTCAACAGCATCCTGAACGAGGACACCCTCGCGACGTATCACGAGCAGGGTCGTCGCCTCGGTCGCCTCATGTACGAGGGCCGCTGGCTCGAGCCGCAGTCGCTCATGCTGCGCGAGTCGATCCAGAAGTGGGTCGGTTCGACGATTACGGGCTCCGTCACCGTGCGCCTGCGCCGCGGCGAGGACTACACGATCCTCGACACCGTGGCATCCGGCATGTCGTACTCGCCCGAGAAGCTGTCGATGGAGCGCGTCGGCGACGCCGCGTTCGGCCCGGTCGACCGCATCGGTCAGCTGACCATGCGCAACCTCGACATCGCCGACTCGCGCGCGCGCCTCGAGCAGTACGCCGGTCTCGGCCTGATCGGCGGTCCGACGGGCGAGCTCGTCGGCGACGTGGCCGTCGGCGGAGCGCAAGAGATCATCGAGCCCGCCGCTCGCCTGAGCGCCGACGGCGAGCGTCTCGCCGAGGCGACGGATGCCGCGGGCGAGGGCGCCGCGTTCGACTCCGGCACCGACTGACCCCGGCTTCCCCGACGAGAGCCCGCGACGCCCCGGCGACGCGGGCTCTCTCGCGTCCGGTCCCGCGCCAGGTCTTGCGCGCCGAACTCCTTCGACTAAGTTGCACACATGCGTGCACTTTCGGCGTACACTGGTCGATCGTGAGTACACCCGCCCGCCGCCGCGACGCCGTCGAGAACCGCGCCGGCATCCTCGACGCGGCCACCGCCGCCATCGGTCACGACCCCCGCGCCTCGATCGACACGATCGCCCGCCGCGCAGGTCTCTCGCGCCGCGCCCTCTACGGGCACTTCGACGACCGCAACGCGATCGTCCGCGAGGTCATCGCGGCCGGCGCCGCCCGCTTCAACGCGATCGCCGACGACGTCGACGACGCCGATTCCCGCGTGGCGCTGGCTCGCCTGGCATCCGAGCTGTGGGCCGAAGCCGCGCACGTCCAGGCAGCCGCGGCCCTCGCCCTCGACGATGCGCACCTGCCCGAGACGTCGGCCGCCCTCGCCCCGCTCCGCCGCCGGATCGACGCGATCGTCCGCCGCGGTCAAGAAGAGGGGCAGCTGCGCACCGACCTTCCCGCCCCGACGCTGTCGCGCCTGCTCGAAGAGACCGGTCGCATGGTCGTGTCCCGGGTGGATGCCGAATCCTCCACCGCCCGCTCCATCGCCGTCTGCGCCGTGCTCGGCATGGCCGGCCTGTCGTGGACCGAAGCCCGTGCCCTGCTCGCCGAGCACCCCGATCTGGAGGCGCGATGAGAATCGTCCTGCACGACGTCAGCAAGGGCCGGGCGCTGCCCGAGACCTCGACCGCGTACGAGACGGGGACGGCGACCCTGGTGGTCGCCGAGACCGAACAGCGCCCCACGGTGCTCGGCCTCGTGGCCTCGGGCCGCATGAAGGTCGACGGCGGGTCGGTCACCATCGACGGTCGCGCCGACCGCGGCGCGATCCGCCGACGGGTCGCCCTGGTCGACGCCCCCATCGTGTCCGAACCCGAGTCGAACGTCACGGTCACGGGGGTCGTCGCCGAAGAGCTGATGTTCGCCGGTCGCGCCCCGTCGCCGTTCGCGGCGGCGCGCTGGCTCGAGGGTCTGGGACTGGACGGTCTCGCCGGCACGGCGATCGGCGACGTCGCTCCCGCCGCGCGCATCCGTCTGCTGCTCGAGCTCGCGGCACTGCGCGCGGACGTCGAGGGGCTCGTCCTCGTCGCGCCCGACCGTCACGGCGGCGAGCCCACCGCGTGGTGGCGGATCGCGCGCGAGTTCGCCGAGCGCGGGTACGCCGTGCTCGTGGTCGCAGGCCAGGCGTCGCACACGGCCCTCGCCACCTCTCCCGACACCGCCCTCGACACCGCCGAGGAGAACGCGCGATGAAGATCCCCCAGATGATCACGGCCGAGCTGCGCCGCCTCACGTCCACCCGCATGTCCGTGCTCGCGCTCGTGGCGCTCGTCGCCGTGCCCATCCTGTACGGCGGCCTGTACCTGTGGGCCAATCAGGACCCCTACGGCAACCTCTCGAGCGTTCCCGTGGCCCTCGTCGTCGACGATCGCGGGGCCGAGGTCAACGGCCAGCAGCGCAATCTGGGCGACGAAGCCGCCGAGCAGCTGCTCGACAGCGACACCTTCGAATGGCACCGCGTCTCAGGCGAACAGGCCGACGCCGGCCTGCAGGCGGGCGACTTCGACTTCGTGGTCACCCTGCCCGCCGACTTCACCGACGCCGTGGCCTCGCTCTCGAGCGCGAACCCGCGCCAGGCCGACATCGAGCTGCGCACCAATGACGCCAACAACTACCTCGCGTCGACGATCGGTACGCAGGCGGTCGCGCGCATCCAGGCGTCGGTCGCGCAGAAGGTCGTCGACGAGGCCGGTCTGACCCTGCTCGACGCCCTGCACACGATCCGGGTGAGCCTGGTGGATGCCACGACCGGCGCCACCCAGCTCGTCGACGGCCTGGGCACGGCCAAGGACGGCTCCGCGCAGCTGGCGAGCGGGTCCACGACCCTCGCCGACGGCGCGTCACAGCTCGCCGACGGCAACGCGCAGCTCTCGGCCGGCGCGAACCAGCTGCGGGACGGAACGGCGCAGCTGCGCGACGGCGCCGCGCGCGTGGCGGACGGCGCGCAGCAGGTCGCGGGCGGCGTCGATCGCATCGACGCCGCCGCCCGGCAGGTGGGCTCGGTCGCCGGCGACGCCGCGGCGCAGCTTCCCCAGGCGCGGGCCGACATCGCCGCGGCCCTCGCGAACGCCGGTCTCGACCAGGCCCGCATCGACGAGATCCTGTCTCGTCTGGACCCGGTCGGCCAGCGCCTCGAGGCCGCCAACGGCCGCGTGCAGGACACGGTGAACCAGATCAATCAGCTCGACGACGGCGCCCGCCAGGTCGCCTCCGGCAGTGCCACCGTCGCCTCGGGCGCGGCGACGGCGGCGGACGGCGCCTCGGCTCTCGCCGACGGTGCGGCGACCGCGGCATCCGGAGCCTCGGCACTGCGCGACGGATCGGCGCAGCTGCGCGACGGCGCGACCCGGCTCGACGGCGGTATCGGCCAGCTCCAGAGCGGGGCGACGCAGCTGCGCGATGGACTCGCCTCGGGCGTGGACCAGATCCCCGACACCGACGACGCCACCCGTCAGGCGCAGGCCGACGCGATCAGCGACCCCGTGGCGGTGGGTACGAGCTCGGTGACCAAGGCGCAGAACTACGGCGCGGGTCTGGCGCCCTTCTTCGCCGCTCTGGCCGGGTGGATCGGCATCTACGCGCTGTTCCTCATCGTCAAGCCGGTGTCCAAGCGTGCGGTCACGGCGCTGCGCTCCCCCGTCCGCGTGACGCTCGCGGGATGGCTGACCCCCGCGGGCCTCGGCGCGCTGCAGATGGTGGGGCTGTTCACGGTGCTCGCCGTCGCGCTGCAGTTCTCTTTCGCGAACCCCTGGGCGGCGCTCGGCATCCTGCTGTTCGCCTCGGCGACGTACGCGGCGATCGTGCTCGCGCTGAACGTGTGGCTCGGCTCGGTGGGGCAGTTCCTGGGGCTCGTGCTCATGGTGCTGCAGTTGGTGACGGCGGGCGGTACGTTCCCGTGGCAGACGCTTCCCGCCCCCCTGGCGGCCCTGCATCACGTGCTCCCGATGGGTTACGTGGTGGATGCCATGCGCCAGGTGATGTACGGCGGCGACGTCTCGCGGGTCGGTTCCGACCTGCTGGTCCTCGGCGCGTGGATGGTCGGCGGCGTGCTGGTCGCGGCGATCGGCGTGACCCGGATGACGCATCACCGGACGCTCCGCGATCTGCAGCCGAGCCTGATCGGCTGAGTCCGCGGCTCGTCGCGAAACGACTCCGCCCGTGGGGTGACCGTCCGGTCGCCCCACGGGCGGAGTGTTTCACGTGTCGTCAGTTCACGCGGCGACGGCTGCGCAGGCTCCAGGCGATCCCTCCGCCGACGAGCAGGAAGGCGCCGAGCAGCCCCGCACCGAGCGCCGGCTGCGCACCGGTGGCGGCGAGCGTGCCCTTGGCCACGACCGTCAACGGCAGGCGCGCGATCACGGTCGCGTCCGCGCCCGTGACGATCACCGTGTGCGCGCCGGCCGCGAAGTCGGCCGGAACGCGCACGTCGAAGGCGACCCGGCCGGCGGCGTCGGCAGCGGGGATGCCGGTGATGCGCACGGGCTCGCTGTGCAGCTCGGCGGACACCTGCCCTCCGGCCTGGAGTCCGCTGATGGTCACGCGAACGGTGCCGCCGCGCTCGACCGTCGAGGCCGAGAGCGTCGCGAGCGGTCGGACCGCGGGAGCGGTGGTCGCCGTGGCGGTCGGGCCCGCGGTGACGGTGGGCGTGGCGGTCGCGGTCGGCGTGGACGTCGCGGTCGGGCTGGCCGTCGCGGTCGGGCTGGCCGTCGGCGACACCGTCGGCGAAACCGTCGGGCTGCTCGTCGGCGACACCGTCGGCGAAGCCGTCGGGCTGCTCGTCGGCGACACCGTCGGCGAAGCCGTCGGGCTGCTCGTCGGCGACGGCGTGGTGCCCGTCACGACCACCGTCGCGGTCACGATGATCGCGGTGGTCGAGCGGGGGGTGCGGTCCGGCGCGTTGTACGCGACCGAGCCGTCACGACCGACCCAGTCGTTGTCGTTGGCACCGATGCTGCGCACCGTTCCCGTCACGACGTACGAACCCGCCTGCGACGCGTCGACGCCCGAGGTGTCCCACTCCACCGGCAGCGACGAGACACCGCGACCGTAAGCGGTGGTGACATCGGCCGTCTTCGGCAGTGCCGCCTGCACGTCGGCGCCGGTGCGGACCTCGGTCGAACCCAGGTCGGCCTTCACCGCCGCCACGGCGTCCGCCGCACGGACGCGGTCGTAGTCGGCACGGGTGAGGTCGAGGATGCCGCCGTGCTTGGTGTGCGGAGGCATGTAGTAGTCGGGGCTCTGCAGCACCGAGAACCCGGCATCCAGATCGTTCGTGGTCATCGGCTTGTAGCCGACGGTCGGGATGACGTCGACGTAGAGGTACCACTGGTCCGCGTCGTTGCGCTTGAACCCGGCCGGTCCCTCGACGCCACCCGCGTTGCCCCCGGCCCAGGACGCACCGATGCGCTCCTGCACGCGGGTCCACGCGGTGCCGCTCTTCCACCAGGTCGCCGAGGTGGTGGCATCCATGTAGATGCCCTTGCCCTGGGCGTTGTCCTTGGTGATGCGGTAGGTCTTGCCGTCGTGCTGGATGAGGGTGGTGTCGATGGTCTCGCCGCCGTCGTCGACGAACACGCCGCCGTAGGCGTACGAGGCCTGCGTGAAGTCGGAGGTCGATCCCCACAGGATCCGGCTGTATCCGGGCTGCGCGGCACCCTGGTCGTACACCTTCGACGACCAGTACACGACGAACGAGCCGTTGCCGTTGCCGTCGAAGTCCGGCACCCAGGTGGCTTCGGGTGCCCAGGCCATGCCCAGTCGAGGCGCGGGCGGTGCCACGTCGAGCTGGCGGGGAGCGGACCACGTCACGAGGTCGTCCGACTGCCAGACGACCAGCTTGGTGCTGCCCTGGCTCGACCAGTAGCACCACTCCACGCAGCCGTTCGCGCCGCGGTCGCCGCCGAAGACCCGCAGGTCGGTGGCGATGATGTAGTACGTGCCGGTCTCGGGGTTGCGGGTGATGTACGGGTCGCGAACGCCCGTGGTTCCCAGGGCGGATGCCAGGATCGGCTTACCGCCGTTGAGGGGGTCCCACTGCTCGGCGTCGTTGCCGCGCGAGATGTCGAGGTAGATCTTCTCGGCGTACCCCTGCGCGTCCTCGATGAAGTGGACCATGAGGTAGCCGTAGGGGTCGGTCGCCGCAGCCGCGGGCTGCACGCGCGCGGTGATCTGGCGCGTGGCCTTCACGCCCCGCACCTCCGCGGTCGCGGTCAAGGCCACGTCGCGGCTCGGCTCGCCCGCGGCGGGCTGCGTGAGCGTCAGGGTGCGTCCGTCGGCGCCGATGGACGCCGACGGGTCGGTGGTCGACCAGGTGACCGCGCCGCCCGCATCGGGCAGGGTCGTCACGGAATCCGTGACCGCGATCGGGTCGTCGAGCTGCGCGAGGCTGCGCTCGGCGTAGCCGGCGAGGGCGGCGGCGTGCTGCTGCGCGTCGGTGTCGCTGACCGTCGCGACCTCGGTGGCGCTGAGCGCGCGGTCGTACACGCGGAAGCTCGACACGGCTCCCTTGAACAGCGGATCCGGCCACGGCGAGCGCCCGATCGTGTTCAGACTCTGATCGGTGAGGGATGCCGGCGTGAGGGCGGTCTGCGCGGTCGCGGCGAGCGCGCCGTCGATGTAGAACGACAGCGTGTCCGTGGCCCCGTCGAGGACCGTCGTCAGGGAGTACCACCGGTCGGCGTCGAGGTTGATCGTGGATCGCGCGTTCACTTCGCCGCCACCGGATCCGGTGGTGATCGCGGAACGGGCGGAATCGCGGACGCTCGTGAAGAAGTAGGACTGGTTGCCGTCGTTGCCGATGTTCCAGAGGAAGTTGAAGGAGTCCTTCATGCTCTGGTCGATCTTGACCTCGGTCGTGATCGTCGCAGCCTGTTCTCCGACGAGGAGGTTCTGAGGCAGTCGCACCCAGTTGCCCGCGGAACCCTTGGCCCCACCGGTGAACGTCAGTCCACCGTCGGCCCACTGGGTGTCGTTCGCGTTCTCGACCGACGCGGCGCCGAACGAGGAGCCGGTCGCCAGGTTGGACACCGAGGCTCCGGTCGTCTGATCGAAGCGGTAGTCGACGAGCAGGCCGTCCGTGGGGGCGGCGGCCACAGCGGCGCTGACGGGGGCGACCACGGCCGCGCCGATCATGGTTGCGGCGAGCGTCGCGGCGAGCACGCCTCGTCTCGTCGCCGAGCGGCGTGGCCGACGCTCGGGCGCGCCGGCACTTTCAGGGGTAAGGGGCATCGTCACTTCCTCGTCACGTGGGGGTCCCGCATCGGACCTCGGAGAGGAGCATATTGTGAGCGCTCACAATAGGCAACCGACATTGTGGGCGCGGCGCAGGGGCTGCTCGACCCGGTGTCGCCACGCGATCGCGTCCGTCAAGACCCGGCGGGGCGACGGCATCCGCCCTCTACAGTCGAAGCATCCGACCGGAGGATGCCATGGCCGCCCGCAACACCCGCTTGATGCGCTGCACCCCCGACGACCTTTTCGCCGTGCTGTCCGACGGGTGGCTCTACCCCGTCTGGGTGGTCGGGGCGGCGCGCATGCGCGACGTCGACGGCGACTGGCCGCGCGAAGGCGCGCAGCTGCACCACTCGCTGGGCGTGTGGCCCGTGATGATCCACGACCAGAGCGAGATCGTCGAGTGGGACCCGCCGCGGCGCATGCGGCTGCGGCCCGAGGCCGGCATCCTGGGCCGCGGCGTGCTGCGCATCGAGGCCCGCCCGCACCCGGTCGGCACCGCGGTGACCATCGTCGAAGAACCCGTCTCGGGGGCGGCGGCGATCCTGCCGTCTCTGCTGTGGAAGCCGCTGCTCGTGCTGCGCAACCACGAGTGCCTGAACCGCCTGGCCTTCCTCGCCGAGGGACGCCGTCAGGAGCGCGAGGCCCGCGAGCTGAACCATCGACGCCAGACTCCGGACCCGGCCGAGGGGACGCCCTCGCCCCAGGCGCAGCAGGACGCGCGCGACGCCGACGTCTGAGCCCGGCTCAGCTCTCGGGACGCGTCTCGGCTCCGGTCGAACCCGGCTGCTCGGTGCGGTGCTGCAGCTCGTCGATGTACAGACCCTCTTCATCGGTCGTGCGGTTGCGGTACGCGGCGCGGCCGACCATGTGAGCGGCGAGCGGGGCGGTCGCGAACTGGATGAGGACGATCGGGATGCCGAAGGCCACCACCGGCCACGCGCGGGCCGACAGCGCGACGGCGATCACGACGACCAGAACACCGAGCACCTGCGGTTTGGTCGCCGCGTGCAGACGAGTGGGGACGTCGCCCCAGCGCAGCAGGCCGATGGTCGCGGTCAGGCAGAGCACCGCGCCGATCAGCACCAGGATCAGCGCGACGGTGTCGAGAACGGCGTCGAGGGTCATCTCGGGTTCTCCTTGCGCGCGACGAACCGGGCGACGGCGATCGAGCCGAACACACCGACCGCCGCGATGATGAGCATCGCCGGCAGCGAACGCGTGTGATGGTTGATGACCATGTCGGCCCCCAGGATGCAGAGCACCTCGGTGAGCAGCACATCGGCGGCGACGGCGCGGTCCAGGATCGACGGGCCGATGACCAGGCGGATCAGAGCCAGGACGGCGGCGACGGCGAAGACCACCAGGATGACGGCGACGAGGGCGATCACAGCAGGGTCCTCCCGTCGCGCGGGGTCTCGACGGCGTGGTGGGCGGAGCTGTCGGCGATGCGGGCGCGCAGTTCCTGCAGCTCTTCTTTCGAGCCGACCGCGCGCGTGATGCGCGCCTCCCACCCGAGCACCACGCGGCGCTGGTGCTCGGCATCCGCTTCGCTGCGCACCCCGATGGTGTGGAGGAACAGCGTGCGGTTCTCGCGATCGACGTCGACGATGAGCGACCCCGGGATGAGGGATGCCGTGACCGCCGTGTGCGCCATGATCACGTCGTCGTCGACGCGCAGGGGCACCGCGATGATCGCGGCCCCCGGCTGACGGCGGAAGTCGAGCACCTGCCATGCCACGATCAGCGATCCCTTGACGACCGCGCCGAGGAACGTCACGACGAAGATCAGGCCGTACCAGAGGTTGATGCGTCCCGACAGCTCGACCGGCGGCAGCCGGAAGACGCGCGTGACGAACACCGCCATCACCAGACCCGTGATGACGGCGAGCCAGGTGAACTGCCCCCAGAGCAGCATCCAGAGCGCCACCAGCCAGATCAGCAGGGGCAACTGGTGGAGGAAGAGCGAGATCTGGGCTCGACGCGTGGGGCTCATTCTTCACCCGCCTGATCCTGCAGCTGCACCAGGGTGACACCGTCGGCGATGCGCTCCCCGGCGCGCAGGCACGCGTCGAGCAGGGGGCCGGCGAACACGGTCAGTGCGACCGTGACGGCGACCATGCCGGCGGTCGCCATGGTCATGATGCGCGGAGTGGTGCGCCGCTCGGTCGAGATCGCGGCGGCCGGGGCGTTGCCGAGGTAGGCGATGCGCTCGGTCGTCTCGGCCGAGTCGTCCTCTTCGCGCCAGAACGACAGGTTCCACGCGCGCATGAGCGCGTACAGCGTGAGGATCGAGGTGACGATGCCGCCGACGATCAGGACCATCATCACCGGCGTCCCCACCTGGGCCGCGGCGTCGAACAGCGCGTACTTGCCGATGAAGCCCGAGAACGGCGGCAGACCGCCCAGGTTGATGGCCGGGATGAAGTAGAGCACGGCGAGCAGGGGTGCCGCCCGCATCAGGCCCTTGACCTTCAGGATCGAGGTGCTGCCCGCGCGGCGCTCGATGAGCCCCACCGCGAGGAACAGCGTCGTCTGCACGATGATGTGGTGGACGATGTAGTAGATCGTCGCGCCGATCGCGAGCGGGGTGTTGATCGCCAGCCCGAAGATCATGTAGCCGATGTGGCTGACCAGCGTGAACGACAGGATGCGTTTGAGCTCGGCCTGCGCCACGGCGCCCAGGATGCCGACGATCATCGTCGCGAGCGCGACCATCATCAGCACGAAGTTGAGGTCGTTGTCGACGAAGAGCTGCGTCTCGGTCCGGATGATCGCGTAGACGCCGACCTTCGTCAGCAGGCCCGCGAACACCGCCGTCACCGGCGCCGGCGCCGTGGGGTACGAGTCGGGCAGCCAGAACGACAGCGGGAACACCGCCGCCTTGATGGCGAACGCGAGCAGCAGCATCACATGGAGCACGGTCTGGATGTCCTGCGGCAGCTGCGCCATGCGCTCGCTGATCTGCACCATGTTGACGGTGCCGAGCGCGCCGTAGACCATCGCGATGGCGGCGAGGAAGAGGATCGACGACACCAGCGAGACGACGATGTAGACCACGCCCGTGCGGATGCGCGACTCGGTGCCGCCGAGCGTGATCAGCACGTACGAGGCGACGAGCAGGATCTCGAAGCCCACGTAGAGGTTGAACAGGTCGCCCGCGATGAAGGCGTTGAAGATGCCGGCGCCGAGAATGAGGTACGCCGGGTAGAAGATCGAGACCGGGGTGTCCTCGTCGTTGTCGGCGGCGCCCTGGCCGATCGAGAACAGCAGGACCGCCAGCAGCACGATGCTCGTGACCACCACCAGAAGAGCGGCCAGCACGTCGACGTAGAGCACGATGCCGAGCGGGATGTCCCACCCCGCGATCGCCACGGCGATCGGCCCGTTCGTGTCGACCGCGACCAGCAGCACCGCCCCGAGCACGAGCACCGTCACCAGCGAGGCGACCGACACGATGATCTGCACGCGCTTGCGGCGGCCGAACACCAGGTTGATCGCGGCACCGATGAGCGGGATGCCGACGAGCAGGGGCACGAGGGCGCTCACGAGCGATCACCGTCCTTCGGGTCGTTCGCGTCGTCGTCGGACACCGGCGCGTCGCGCTCGGGTGCATCGCGGCGCACCGCCACCCGGTCCACCGGGGCGTCATTGACGAGCTGCGACAGGTCGCCCTGGTGCAGCACCCGGATGGGCGAGGCGACGTCGCCGACGAAGTCGGTCGTCACATCGTCGTCGTCCGAGCGGGCCTCGTCGTCCATCGCGTCGTCGGGCATCTGCGGGGTGCGCGCGCGCAGCGCCACGTCGTCGGCGTCGTCGACCACCGTGTCGGCCTGACCGAGCTGCCAGGAGCGGTAGATCAGCGCCAGCAGGAATGCCGAGATGCTGAACGTGATGACGATCGCGGTGAGTGTCAGAGCCTGCGGGAGCGCGTCGGACATGTCCGCGGCATCCGTCTCTCCTCCGTCGTAGAACGGCGCGCGGCCGGGGGCTCCCATGACGATGAGCAGCAGCAGGTTGGCGGCGTTGCCGAGCAGCAGGAAGCCGATCAGCACGCGGGTGAGGCTGCGCTCGAGCATCGCGTACACGCCGCACGCGAAGAGCACGGCCATGACGATGACCAGGACGAGGGAGATGCTCACGACTGCACCACCTCGGCATCCTCGGGCAGCTGCGACTGACGGTCGACCTCGGCGCCCAGGCTGCGCAGCACGTCGAGCACCAGGCCGATGACGACCAGGTAGACGCCGATGTCGAAGATCGTGCTGGTGACGAACTCCCAATGGCCGATGAGCGGCAGCTCACCCTCGAACGTGAAGCTCTGCAGCGGCGCGAAGCCGAACAGCAGGGGCACGAGCGCGCACAGCACCGCGATCGCCATACCCGCGCCGAGAAGTCGTCCGGCGTCGGTCGGGGCGGCCGCGCCGAGCTCCCACCGCCCGCCGGCGATGTAGCGCATGACCAGGCCGAGACCCGCGACCAGGCCGCCCGCGAAGCCGCCGCCGGGCAGGTTGTGTCCCGCGAACAGCAGGTACAGCGACACGATCATCACCGAGTGGAACAGCACGCGGATGACGATCTCGAGCAGGATCGAGCGGTTCTCGGGCTGCACCTTCGCACCCGAGACCAGCCAGGCGCGCGGTGCCCCGGTCTCTCCGACCCGCTGGGCGCGCACGCCCGCGTCGGTCTCGACCAGCGGGCGACGGCGGCCCAGACCCACGACGCTGCGAGCCGTGCCCGAGCGCCGGTTCAGGTTGTCGCTGCGGTCGGTGATGAAGACGAGGGATGCCACGCCCGTCGCGGCCAGGATGAGCACCGACAGCTCGCCCATCGTGTCCCACCCGCGCAGGTCGACCAGGGCGACGTTGACGACGTTGCGGCCGTGTCCGATCTCGTACGCGAGCGGAGGCCATTCGAGCGAGATGGGGAGATCCTGACGGGCTCCGGTCGCCACGATCGCGACGAGGGCCATGATCAGGCCGACGCCCGCACCGAGCACCGCTCGGGCCAGCGGGGCGACCGACTCGTTGTGCTCGCCCATGCGGGCGGGGAGCCGGCGCAGCACGAGGGCGAAGACGACCAGCGTCACCGTCTCGACGAGCACCTGGGTGAGGGCGAGGTCGGGAGCCCCGCTGGTGGCGAAGAGCACGACGAGGCCCAGGCCCGTGACCGAGACGAGCGCGACGCCGGTATAGCGCTTGCGGGCGCGCACGGCCAGGATGCCGGCGGCGATCATGAGCGGGGCCGCGATCAGCTGCGCGGGAGACTGCCAGGCGTCGAGCTGCGCACGCCACTCCCGCGACGACAGCAGGGCGACACCCTCGGCCGCGACCAGGACGATGAAGATCGTGCCGACGTAGAAGGGCAGCGAGCCGCGCTGGAACCGGGCGGTCACCCACTCGGACGTGAAGTCGACGCCGCGCAGCGCACCGTTGTACGCGTCGTTGGCGGTGAAGGGCAGCACACGACGACGCTTGTGCAGCTGCGTCCTGCGAACGCCCCAGAACACCGCGGCACCGAGGGCGAGCGTGCCGAGCGAGATGAACAGGGCGGGCTCGAGACCGTGCCAGAGCGCCAAGTGGTACGGGTAGTCGGGTGCTTCGAGGCCGGGTGTCGCCTCGGGCAGGCCGTCGGCGTAGGGCGTCAACCACACGTCGACGACGGGGGCGATCAGGCCGAGCACGAGCGAGCCGCCGGCCAGCAGCACGGGTGCTGACAGGAATCCGATCGGCGGGTCGGGCCACTCGGTCTCGTCGACGT
>NZ_QAJB01000467.1:3286-3795 GCF_003061325.1 Microbacterium sp. HMWF026 | reverse complement strand
TCCGCGGCCACCACCGCCCCCGGCGGGTGGGCGCGCGTGGCGCACCTCTCCCCCGACACGAAGTCCGTCGACGTGCAGCTGACGGCGCTCGCCGGCGGGGCCGTGGTGTACGAGCTCGACGATGTCGCCTACGGTGCGGTGAGCCCCTACATCCCCCTCGCCGACGGCACGTACGTCGTGTCGATGGTGCCCTCGGATGCCACCGACGGCACGCAGCCGGTCGTGCAGCAGTCGATCGACATCGCCGAGGGCGAGCCCCTCACGGTCGCCGCGTACGGCCGCAACGCCGACCTGAAGACCACGGTCTTCGAGGACGACCTCTCGGCCCCCGCCGCCGGCCAGGCGCGGGTGCGCGTCGTGCAGGCCTCGACGGTCGAGCCGACGGTGAACGTCGACACCGCCCAGGGGCGTCCGATCGCCCGCGACGTGCCCGCGGGCTCGGCGACGGACTACGCCGCTGTGCCGGCGGGTTCATGGGACCTCGAGCTGACGGGGGCGGACGAGTCCGC
>NZ_QAJB01000467.1:3031-3276 GCF_003061325.1 Microbacterium sp. HMWF026 | reverse complement strand
CGACCTGCCGGCGGGGTCGGTCTCGACCCTCTTCGTGCTAGATGACGCCCAGGGCGCGCTGACGGCGCAGACCATCACCGACTCGGCGACCCTCGCCGACATGCCGGTCGGTGGCATCCACACCGGTGGCGGCGGAACCGCCACCGCGACGACCGCGCCCTCGGGTGCCGTTGCGGCGGGCGCCGGTGCGGCGGCGGTGGCGCTGGGCGCCGTCGCGCTGATCGCGGTGCGCCGACACCGTCGGG
>NZ_QAJB01000467.1:0-3021 GCF_003061325.1 Microbacterium sp. HMWF026 | reverse complement strand
AGCGTCGACGGTCGGCGCGGTCGCGACCGTCGTCGCCCTGACGATGGCGGCGTGCAGCACCGCGACCGAGCCCGAACCCGACACCGCCGACCGCACCACCGCGACGGCCGAGGCCTTCCTCGACACGTACGTCGACGCCGGTCGCGTGGTGCGCACGGACCAGGGCGGCGACACCGTCAGCGAGGGGCAGGCGTACGGCCTGCTCCTCGCCGTGGCCGCCGACGACCCGTCGCGCTTCGACAGCATCTGGGAGTGGACGACCGCGAACCTGCAGCGCGACGACGGTCTGCTGGCCTGGCAGTGGAAGGACGGCGCCGTCGTCGACGAGCAACCCGCCTCGGACGCCGACCTCGACGCGGCGCGCGCCCTGGTGCTCGCGGGCGACGCCTTCGACCGCGACGACCTCCGCGAGCAGGGCGTGGCCCTGGGCACGGCCGTCCTCGACGAGATGACGGCCGAGACCGCGCTCGGACGCATCCTGCTGCCGGGGCCGTGGGCGACGGCATCCCCCCACGCCTACAACCCCTCGTACGCGTCGCCGGCCGCGTTCGACGTGCTCTCGCGCGCGTCGGGCGACCCCCGGTGGGAGGAACTGGCCGCGGGCAGTCGAGCGGTGACGAGCGCCCTGATGGATGCCAACACCCTGCCGACCAACTGGGCCACGGTCGCCGACGACGGCGCCGTCGCGCTCGCGGGTTCCGCGGGCGGCGGGGGCGAGCCGGCGTACGGCTACGACGCCGCGCGAACGACCATCCGGTTCGCCGAGTCGTGCCGTGACGACGACCGCGCCCTCGCCGCACGGGTGGCGGCGGTGCTGCCGGGCGGCGACGAGCTGCCCGCCGAGCTCGACGCGGGGGCGGGCGCCCTCACGTCGGATCGGCATCCGGTCGCGTACGCCGCACGGGCGGCCGCGCTCGCGGCGAGCGGGAGCGACGACGAGGCGCGGGCCGACCTGCAGCGCATGGCCGACACCGCGGCATCCACCCCCACCTATTACGGTGCCGCGTGGACGGCACTCGCGACGGCGATGCTCACCGACGACGTGCTCGAGGGCTGCCCCGCGCTCGAGGGTGACGCGGCCCCGGCCGGCGCGGCGGGTGCCGCGGCGACGACGGCGCCGGGCGTCGGCGCGGCGAGCGGGTTCCAGGACCCGGTGGCCCCCGCGGCGGCCAACACCGCCGCGCCCGTCCACATCTCGATCCCGGCGATCGGGGTGGACTCGGACCTCATCGGGCTCGACCGCGGGGCCGACGGGTGGATCCAGTCCCCCCAGGACTACGACGCGGTCGGTTGGTACGAGAAGGGCGTCCTGCCCGGAGAGATCGGTCCCGCGGTCATCGCGGGCCACGTGGACTCCCCCACGGGTCCGGCGGTGTTCTACGACCTGCCGCGGCTGACGCCCGGCGACACGGTGTCGGTCCGCCGCGCGGACGGGTCGACCGCCGACTTCGTGGTGACCGGGCTGCAGACCGTCGAGAAGAACAGCTTCCCGACCGAGTCGGTCTATGCGCCGACGCCGACGCCGCAGTTGCGGCTGGTCACGTGTGCCGGTGCGTGGGATCCGGCTAGCGGCCACTACGTGGACAATCTCGTCGTGACGGCCGTCGCCGTCTGATGGCTTCTCCGCACGCGTGCGGGTGGTCCGCCACCCGCACGCGGGCGTCTCTTGCCAGCGTGTGTTCCAAGCCATATGATGGCTGACGCCTAACAGCTTATGTCCACACAAGGGAGTGAGACGATGAACGAAGCGCACGCACTGCAGGCCTATCCCGCCGCACGACCGGTCGCCGCGAGCGAGGTCCGCGCCGCCTCGGATGCCCTCGGTTCCCGCCTGATCGTGCTCGACGACGACCCCACCGGTACGCAGTCGGTCGCCGACCTTCCCGTCCTCACCGCGTGGGATGTCGACGACTTCGCCGCCGTCTTCTCGACAGACGCACCTGCCGTCTACGTGTTGACCAACGCGCGCAGCCTCGGCGAGGCCGACGCCCGCACGCGAAACCGCGAAGTCGCCGTCAACGCCCTCGCCGCCGCGCGCGCCGCCGGCATCGAGCTCGAATTCGTCAGCCGCGGGGACTCGACGCTGCGAGGACACTTCCCCCTCGAGACCGACACGCTCGCCGACACCATCGCGGCCGCGGGCGGCGCCCCCATCGACGGCGTGCTCATCGTGCCCGCCTTCCCCGACGCCGGACGCGTCACCATCGGCGGCACCCATTACATGCGCGAGGGCGACGAGCTACGCCCCATCGGCCAGACCGAGTTCGCCCGCGACGCCACGTTCGGATACGCCAGCTCCGACCTCGCCGACTGGGTCGCCGAGAAGTCGCAGGGCCGCCACGCCGCGGCATCCGTCATCGTCGTCGACCTCACCGTCGTCCGTGCGGGCGCCGAGGCCATCGCCGACGCGATCCAGGATGCCGAGCACCGCACGCCCATCGTCTGCGACGTCGTGACCGAGGACGACCTGCGCCTGCTCTCGCTCGGGCTGATCGCCGCCCGCCGGCGCGGCAAGAACCTCCTGTCGCGCGTCGGACCTCCGTTCGTGCGCGCCCGGATCGGCAGTGCGCAGCGCGAACCCCTGACCGCGACTGAGGCCTTCCCCGACGGCGGTGCCGAGCGCGGCGGGCTGATCGTCGTCGGCTCGCACGTCGCCGTCACCACGCGTCAGCTCGCCCGTCTGCGCGCCGTGCACCCCGGCCTCGCCGACATCGAGATCGACGTGGCGCGGGTGCTCGACCCCGCCGCCGCCCCCGCCTACCTGCGCGAGACGGCCGACGCCGTGATCGCCGCCCTTGAGCTCGGCGACGTGGTCGTGAGCACCACCCGCACGGTCACCACGGCCGCCGACGCCGACGCGAGCCTCGCGATCGCCCGCACGGTGTCGTCGGCCGTCGTGCAGGTCGTGCAGGACGTCGTCGCCGCGACCCGCCCGCGATTCGTCGTCGCCAAGGGCGGCATCACCTCGAGCGACGTCGCCGCGCGCGGTCTGTCGATGCGCCGAGCCACGGTGCTCGGCCC
>NZ_QAJB01000466.1:0-1093 GCF_003061325.1 Microbacterium sp. HMWF026 | reverse complement strand
ATCATCGTGGGCTCGGGGCCCAACGGCCTGGCGGCGGCGGTGACGCTCGCGCGCGCGGGTCTCGCGGTCGCGGTCTACGAGCGGTCCGCGCAGTTCGGCGGCGCCGCCGCGACGGCCGAGCTGACGCTGCCCGGCTATCGCCACGACGTCGGTTCGGCCGTGCATCCGCTCGCCCTCGAATCGTGGTTCTTCCGCGAGTTCGGACTGGACCGCCGTGTGCCGTTCGTCGTGCCGGAGGTGTCGTACGCGCACCCCCTCGACGGGGGACGCGCGGGCCTGGCCTGGCGCGATCTCGCGCGGGCGGCCGAGGGGCTGGGCGTCGACGGACCCGCGTACGAGCGTCTCATGAAGCCCCTGGTGTCGCACCTGCGGGGTGTCGCCGACTTCACCGGCAACGCCCTTCTGCGCATCCCGGGCGACCCCCTCGCGGCCGTGTTCTTCGGTCTGCGCGCGCTCGAGCAGGGGGGACCGTGGTGGAACGCCCGCTTCCGCGACGAGGTTGCACCGAGCATGATCACCGGCGTGTCCGCGCACACCATCCTGCACCAGCCGAGCCTGGCCGCCGGCGGTGCGGGTCTGGTGCTCGCCACCTACGGTCACGGCCGCGGCTGGCCGATCCCGGTCGGCGGCAGCCAGTCGATCGCCGACGCGATGATCGACGACATCCGCGCGCACGGCGGTGTGCTGCACGCGGGCGTCGAGGTGACCTCGCTCGACGAGCTGCCTCCCGCCCGCGCGGTGCTGCTCGACACGAACCCCCGCACGATGATCCGTCTGGCGGGGGAGCGGATGCCGTCGGCCTACCGTCGCACGCTGGAGCGGTTCCGCTACGGCGGCGGTGTCGCCAAGGTCGATTTCGCTCTGTCGGAACCGGTGCCGTGGGCCGACCCCGACGTGGCGCGCTCGGGCACCGTGCACATCGGCGGAACGCGGGCCGAGATCGCAGCGGCCGAGAACGCGGTCGACCGAGGGCAGCTGCCCGACGCGCCGTACGTGCTGGCGGCGCAGCCGACGCTCTTCGACGCCACGCGTGCTCCCGACGGCCGGCACGTGCTCTGGGCCTACACGCACGTGCCCGCGGGCAGTCCCGCCG
>NZ_QAJB01000465.1:411-2984 GCF_003061325.1 Microbacterium sp. HMWF026 | reverse complement strand
CGTCAACGGGACCGGGACCCCCAGCGCCCGTTCCCCCTTCCCGATCCTCCAGCCGCACAGCGGCCCCATCCCTGGCGACCACTACCTCCCCGCCACCCCGGCGACCGTGCTGTGGGGGCGCCTTCCGTGCGCGAGCGACGCGGCGGTCCTCGAGATCGCGTCGGGTGAGAGCGTGACGTTCGACACGGTCAGCCACGAGGGCGTGCTCGACGACCAGGGCAAGGACCCGCGAGCGTTCTTCGGCGCGCACGGCGTGCCCGTCGACGAGGTGCTCGATGACGCGGTCGAGATCGCGGCATCCGTCTCGCGGGATCCCTTCGCCGACGGACCGCACGTCGTCGTCGGACCCGTCCGCGTGGCGGGCGCGCGCCCCGGCGACCTGCTCAAGATCACCGTCGACACCCTCGTGCCGCGCGTGCCCTACGGGGTCATCTCGAACCGGCACGGCAAGGGGGCGCTGCCGGGCGAACTGCCCCGTACCGAGCACAACGTCAGCGTCTTCGCGTCGGTCGAGGAGCGCGCGGGTGCACTCTTCGGCACGCTGCCCGTGGTCGAGGGCGGCGCCCCGGTCGTCGCCTTTCCGCTCGCGCCGTTCCTGGGCACGATGGGCGTCGCCGTCGCCGGCGACGAACGCCCGCACTCCGTCCCGCCCGGAACCCACGGCGGCAACATCGACATCAACCTGCTCGTCGAGGGGACGACCCTGTTCCTGCCGGTGCAGGTCGAGGGGGCGATGGCCTACGTCGGCGATCCGCACTTCGCCCAGGGTGATGGCGAGGTGGCGCTCACGGCGCTCGAGGCCTCGCTCCGGGCGACGCTGCGCTTCGAGGTGATTCCCGCGGATGCCGCCCGCGCCGCGTTCGGAGACGTCACCGGCCCGCTCGTGCGCACCCCCGAGTTCCTCGTGCCCACCGGCATGGACCCCGACCTCGACGCGGCGATGCGCGCGTGCGTGCGCGCCGCGCTCGCGCTGATGAACGGGCGGTGGGGGATGGACGAGCACCTCGCCTACGCCTACCTGAGTGCGGCGACCGACTTCGACATCTCGCAGGTCGTCGACATCGTCTCGGGCGTGCACGCGCGCATCCGCGAGGCCGACTTCGCGGCCGTCCCGGCGGTGGAGCCGGCGCCGCGGGACACCGACGGAGGTGCCGCGTGAGCCCCGCGCTCGCCGCCGCCCTCGCCCGTGCCGAGGCCCCCGGCGCATCCCTCGGCATCATCCCGCGTCGCGCTGCGGACGATGGTTCAGTGTCCACGACACACGGATGGGTCGCGCGAGCATCCGCATGTTTTGGACACTCGACGTCCGACGACGCGCCGAGAAAGGGACGACAGTGACGGATGCCACGATCCCCGCCGACCTGCGGGCTGCCTTCGAGGCGTACGAGCGGGCGATCGTCGCGAACGACCTCGACGCGCTCGACGCGTCCTTCGCACCCGGACCCGAGACCCTGCGCGGGGATTCCGGCGGCCTGCTCGTCGGACACGACGCGATCAGCGGATTCCGGTCGTTGCGCGGCGGCGTCCCCCCGCGCGAGATCGCCGACGTCCACTACCGCCCGCTGGCCCGCGGCTCCCGTCCGGACGCCGACCACGACGTCGCGAGCATCGACGGCGACGTCGCCCTGCTCGTGTCGGTGTCGCGCTTCACCGGCGGAGGCCGCGGTCTGCAGACGCAGGTGTGGGAGCGCGTCGACGGCCGGTGGGTCATCACCGCCGCGCACGTCACCCCGCGCACGCCGGCGTTCGACCGGTCGATCTGGCGCAGCGTCGGCGACCCGTTCCTGCAGGGCGCGTGGGAGGGGCCGCTCGCCGGACTCACCGTCGCGGTGAAGGACCTCTTCGCGATCGCGGGATTCCGCATCGGTGCCGGCAATCCGACGTACCTCGAGCAGGCGCGTCCCGAGAAGGTCACCGCTCCCGCGGTGGCCGACCTGTTGCGCGCCGGGGCGTCGCTGCGGGGGATCGCCCGCACCGACGAGTTCGCGTACTCGATCGCGGGTGACAACGTGCACTACGGCACCCCGCCCAACGGCGCGGTCGTCGGTGCACTGCCCGGGGGATCCTCGAGCGGACCGGCCGCGGCCGTCGCCCTCGGCCACGCCGACGTCGGTCTCGCGACCGACACCGCGGGCTCCATCCGCGTACCCGCGTCGTACCAGGGCCTGTGGGGCCTGCGCACGACCCACGACCTCGTCCCGCGTCAGGGGATGCTGCCGCTCGCGCAGTCGTTCGACACGATCGGCTGGCTCACCCGCGACGGCGACACGCTGCAGCGCGTGGCCGACTGGTGCCTCAGCTACGACGGTTCCGCCTCGACCGAGAACGTCTACGGCGCCTCGGGCGACGACCTGCCGTGGCGGTTCCTCGTGCCCGAAGAGATCCTCGACTGCGTCGATCCCGACACCCGCGCGGTGTTCTCGCGGCTGCTCGCCGCGCTCGCGGCATCCGAGGATCCTCCGTCCCTGCGCGCCGTCGATGCGGTCGACGTGGATGCCACGTTCACCGCGTTCCGGACGGTCCAGGGCGCCGAGGCCTGGCGCAACGACGGCGAGTGGCTGCGTGCGCACCCC
>NZ_QAJB01000465.1:0-400 GCF_003061325.1 Microbacterium sp. HMWF026 | reverse complement strand
CATCACCGCCGCCGACGAGGCCGCCGCCCGCCGCGATCTCGAGCCGATCGCCGCGCACCTCGCCGATCTCGTCCACGACGCGGTGCTGATCTTTCCGACGGTTCCCGGTCCCGCACCGCTCCGGACCGCCGATGTGGATGCCGTCCGCTCCGCGACCCTGCGCATGACCGCGCCCGCCGCGGCGGCGGGGCTGCCCGCGGTCTCGGTGCCCCTGCTGACGGTCGGCGGCGCGCCCGTGGGCGTGTGCCTGGTGTCCCGCGCGGGCACCGACATCGCGCTGGTCCGCCTCGCCCGCCGCCTCGAGGCCCTTGTCGCGGCGGGGGGCGGCCGATGACCCGCGAGGTGTGTGCCGCGCTCCGGAGAGAACGCCACGAGCAGCGGATCCCCGCCGACCGACGGG
>NZ_QAJB01000464.1:0-1014 GCF_003061325.1 Microbacterium sp. HMWF026 | reverse complement strand
GGGTCCGCGACCCTCGCGCTCGACGTCGACACCGCCATGCGCGAGGCCGCGCCGCACGACATCGTGCGCACGGGCCCGATCGACCTGCCGGTGGAGCGCCCGCGATCCACGCCTCCCGTGCGCAAGCTCGCCAAAGACCTCGGCGTCGACCTCGTGCTCGTCGCCGCCGCCCACCCGGGCGAGACGGTGACCCGCGCGCACGTCGAGGAGTTCGCCGCCCGCACACCCGCGTCGGGCGGGGTCTCGGCATCCGATGCCCTTTCCGCCCCTCCGGCGTCGACGGTCCCCCCGGCCGCTCCCGACCCGCGCGTCACGCGGACGCCGATCCGCGGCGTGCGCAAGCACACGGCCGCGGCGATGGTGCAGAGCGCTTTCACCGCACCGCACGCGACGACGTTCCTCACGCTCGATGTGACCGCGACGACCGAGCTGCTGGCCTCGCTCAAGACCGATCGGGCCCTCGACGGGCATCGCATCGGGCTGCTCGCGATCGTCGCGAAGGCGGTGTGCCTCGCCCTGGGTCGCACGCCCGCGCTCAACGCGAAGTGGGACGAGGCGAACGGCGAGATCATCGAGCACCACTACGTCGGCCTCGGCATCGCCGCCGCGACCGACCGCGGCCTGGTCGTCCCCGTGATCGCCGACGCCGACCGCCTCGACCTGGTCGACCTCGCCGACGCGATCGCCGAGCTGGCCGCCACCGCGCGCGCCGGCCGCACGGCCCCGGCCGCCATGACCGGGGGGACGTTCTCGATCACCAACGTCGGAGTCTTCGGTGTGGATGCCGGGACCCCGATCCTCAACCCGGGAGAAGCCGGGATCCTCGCCGTCGGCGCCCTGCGCCGCACCCCGTGGGAGCACCACGGCGAGATCGCCCTGCGCGACGTGCTGACCCTCAGCCTCTCGTTCGACCACCGCCTGGTCGACGGGGCCGAGGCGGCGCGGTTCCTGACGGACGTCGCCGGCGTGCTGCGCGAGCCCGGGAGGGCGATGCTGCTGCGCTGAGCGGGTCCC
>NZ_QAJB01000054.1:0-6593 GCF_003061325.1 Microbacterium sp. HMWF026 | reverse complement strand
GGGCAGGACCGCGTCCCATGACGACGCGTCGAGCCAGAGACCGGGTACGAGGATGACGTCCATGTCGAGAGCGTAGAGCGCCCCTCCGACATCGGCCAGGTACCCACGGTCGGGTGGACGAACCGTCGCGTCGACCGCGAGCGGGGGGTGGCGTTGGGTCGTCTCGGCCGGCCCGGACGATGCGCGCCGCAGCGGCGATGTTCCGCTCGACGAGTACCGGGTGCGGGCGGGCGTCCGCTCAGCGCGGCAGCAGCGGGATGACCTGGGCCAGGTCGACGTCGCCGATCACCAGATCGGCACGTTGACGGACCGCCGGCTTGGCGTTGAACGCGAGCCCCAGCCCGGCCGCCGCCATCATCTCGAGGTCGTTGGCCCCGTCGCCGATGGCGAAGGTGAGCGGGAGGGGGACGTCGTTCTCGCGGGCCCATCGGCGCAGCGTGTCGGCCTTGGCCGCGGCATCCACGATGTCGCCGTCGACGGTGCCCGTGAGGACGCCGTCCGTGACGGAGAGGCGGTTCGCGCGCCACACGTCCACACCGAGCTCGGGGGCCACGACGTCGAGCACCTCGTGGAACCCGCCCGAGACGACGCCGACGACGCCGCCGCGCTCGTGCACGGCGGCGATGAGGTCGCGGACGCCGGGGGTGGGCTCGATCCTCGCGATTGCGCGGGCGAACGCGTCGACGGAGACGCCGGCGAGCGCGTCGACGCGCGAGCGCAGGCTGGTCGAGAAGTCGACCTCGCCGCGCATCGCGGCCTCGGTCGCCGCGGCGACCTCGGCGCCGCGATCGGCTTCGTCGGCGAGGAGTTCGATGACCTCGTTGCGGATCAGGGTCGAATCGGCGTCGAGGACGACGAGGAAGCGAGCGGGCACGGCCTCGACCCTAGCGGGTACGGCGAGAACGGCCGGACGCCGATCCCCGGCGCACCGTCGGCGGCGGGATACTCCGGTCGGGCGACACCCGTCCCGCGGCGTCTCGCGCCTCGCGGCGTCCCCCGCCTCGCGGCGTCTCCCGCCCCACGGCGTCTCGCGCCTCTCCGCGTCTCCCGCCTCGCGGCGTCACGCGCGGACCCGGTGTCGGCGCCTCGCCGTAGGCTTTCGGAGTACCGCGCCCTCCCGAGAAAAGGAACCACCCATGGCCGACGTCGAAAGCTTCACCCTCGATCACACCGCCGTCCTCGCGCCGTACGTGCGCCTCATCGGCACCGAGTCGGGTCCGCGCGGCGACGTCATCTCGAACTTCGACCTGCGCCTGGTCCAGCCCAACGAGGGCGAGATCCCCACTGCGGGCCTGCACACCATCGAGCACCTGCTCGCGAGCCTCGTGCGCGACCGCATCGACGGCCTGATCGACATCTCGCCGTTCGGCTGCCGCACCGGCTTCCACGTCATCATGTGGGGCGAGCCCGAGGTCGCCGCCCTGGTCGACGCAATCACCGACTCGCTGCGGGCGATCGCCGAGGACGTCACCTGGGACGACGTTCCCGGCACCGACGCGTTCAGCTGCGGCAACTACCGCGATCACAGCCTGCACAGCGCCCGAGAGTGGTCGAAGGTCGTCCTCGAGAAGGGCATCTCGCGCGACGCGTTCGCGCGCGTGGGGGTCTGATCTCGCACCCGGATGCCGAAGGGGCGGCGACCATCACGGTCGCCGCCCCTTCGGGTCCGCGGGGGTCTCGGCATCCGGACCCCCGTCGTGTTCTAGGCGTGGACGTGCACGTCCTTGCCAACGACGGTGATGCCCGTCTCGGTGACGGTGAAGCCGCGTGCGATGTCGCGCTCGCGGTCGACGCCGATGGTCGCACCCGGTTCGAGGACGACGTTCTTATCGAGGATGGCGCGATGGATGCGCGCGCCCGCCCCGACCTGGACGCTGTCGAACAGGACCGAGTCGGTGATGGTCGATCCACCCCCGGCGAGGGCCCAGGGGCCGACGACGCTGCGCTCGAGGTGCGTTCCCGACAGCACCGAGCCGAGCGACACGATCGAGTCGATCGCGTTGCCGATGCGGCCGACGGAGTCGCGCACGAACTTCGCCGGAGGGGCGTTGAACGTCTGCGAGAAGATCGGCCAGTCGTCGTTGTACAGGTTGAAGATCGGCAGGGTCGAGATCAGGTCCATGTGCGCGTCGTAGAACGACTCGATCGTGCCGACATCGCGCCAGTACGAGCGGTCGCGCGGCGTCGAGCCGGGAACGTCGTTGCGCTGGAAGTCGTAGACCGCCGCCTCGCCGCGGTTGACGAAGTAGGGGACGATGTCGCCGCCCATGTCGTGCGCCGAGGTCGGCAGCTCGCCGTCGTGGGTCACGGCGTCGACCAGGGCGTCGGCGTCGAAGATGTAGTTGCCCATCGAGGCGAGCACCTCGTGCGGCGAGTCGGCGAGGCCCGCGGGGTTCTGCGGCTTCTCGAGGAACTCGCGGATCTTCGTCGGGTCGTCGGGGTCGGTGTCGATCACGCCGAACTGGTTCGCCAGCGCGATCGGCTGACGGATGCCGGCGATCGTCGCCCGCGCGTCCGAGGCGATGTGCGCATCGAGCATCTGCTTGAAGTCCATGCGGTACACGTGGTCGGCGCCGATCACCACGACGATGTCGGGCTTCTCGTCGCGGATGAGGTTCATCGACTGCAGGATCGCGTCCGCCGAGCCCGAGAACCACCGTTTGCCCAGGCGCTGCTGGGCGGGGACGGATGCCACGTACGAGCCGAGCATGGGCGACATGCGCCACGTCTGCGAGATGTGACGGTCGAGGCTGTGCGACTTGTACTGGGTGAGCACGACGAGCTGTCGCAGACCCGAATTGATGAGATTCGAGATCGCGAAGTCGATCAGGCGGTACTGGCCGCCGAAGGGGACGGCGGGTTTGGCGCGGTCCGCCGTCAGGGGCATGAGTCGCTTTCCCTCGCCGCCGGCGAGGATGATTCCGAAGACCTTCGGCGCTGCAGGCATGGCACAACACTAGGGCTCCCGAACGATTGCGGGAACAACTCCACGGCGCGCCCCGCGCTGTACTACGGTTCGTCTCATGCGCGTCGACATCGTGACCAAGGAGTACCCGCCGGAGATCTACGGGGGAGCCGGAGTCCACGCCACAGAACTGGTCGCCGCGCTCCGCGCCGCCGGTACCGACGTGCAGGTGCGCGCGTTCGGCGCCGAGCGCGATGCACCCGACACCACGTCATACGGGGTCCCGGCCGAGCTCGCCGATGCGAACGGGGCGATCCAGACCCTCGGCACCGACCTCGAGATCGTCTCGGACGTCGCCGGCGCCGACGTGGTGCACTCGCACACTTGGTACGCGAACTTCGCCGGGCACCTCGCGTCGCTGCTGCACGGCATCCCGCACATCGTCACCGCCCACAGTCTGGAGCCGCTGCGTCCCTGGAAGGCCGAGCAGCTCGGCGGCGGGTACGCGGTGTCGAGCTTCATCGAGAAGACCGCCTACGAGGGTGCCGCCGCGGTCGTCGCGGTGAGCGAGGGGATGCGGCAGGACATCCTGCGCAGTTACCCGTCGCTCGATCCCGACGCCGTGCGGGTGATCTACAACGGCATCGACACCGCGTCGTGGCATCCGGTGGTCGACGACGACTTCCTCGCCTCGGTCGGGATCGACCCGGAGCGGCCGTCGGTCGTCTTCGTCGGGCGCATCACGCGGCAGAAGGGACTGCCGTACCTGCTGCGCGCGGCGGAGCAGCTTCCGCCCGAGGTGCAGCTGGTGCTGTGCGCCGGCGCGCCCGACACGCCGCAGATCATGGCGGAGGTGCAGGAGCTCGTCCGCGGTCTGCAGGCCACGCGCGACGGCGTCGTCTGGATCGAGCGGCTCCTCCCGCGCGAGGAGCTGTGCACGATCCTGACGGCGGCGACGACCTTCGTGTGCCCGTCGGTGTACGAGCCCCTCGGCATCGTCAATCTCGAGGCCATGGCGTGCGGCGCCGCGGTCGTCGGCACCGCGACCGGCGGCATCCCTGAGGTCGTCGTCGACGGGGTGACGGGCCGACTCGTGCCGATCGATCAGGTGCAGGACGGGACCGGAACGCCCGTGGACCCCGACCGCTTCGTCGACGACCTGGCCCGCGTGCTCACCGAAGTGGTGACGGATGCCGATCGCGCCCGCGCCTACGGAGAGGCTGGGCGTCAGCGCGCGGTGGACGACTTCAGCTGGGCCGCGATCGCCGAGCAGACGGCCGCGCTATACGCCGAAATGGCGGGGAAGTAGGTCCGGCTCGTCCGGCTCGCCGTGGTCGTGGTGGCGTCGGCCCGGCGCGGCGCGGCGACGTGGGCACGGCTCGCTGAGGCGCGGTGAAGGGGGCACAGCGCGCGTGATCGCCGCGGACATCCGGGCCCGTCCGGCCCGCCGCGACGCGGGCCCCGGCTACCGAGCGACCGAGCGCTCGGCCGTTAGGCTGGGGGCATGCCCCAGGTGCTCGAATTCTCCGACGTCGTCGTCCGCCGGAACGCCCGGGACATCGTGTCCCACGTGGACTGGACCGTGCGCGATGATCAGCGGTGGGTCGTCCTCGGCCCCAATGGCGCCGGCAAGACCACGGTGCTGCAGCTGGCCGACACGCTGCTGCACCCGACCTCGGGTGAGGTGACCATCCTCGGTGAACGGCTAGGCCGCACCGACGTCTTTGAGCTGCGTCCGCGGATCGGGTTCGCGTCGTCGGCGATGGCGCGTCGCGTTCCGCCCGAGGAGACCGTGCTCGACGTCGTGCTCACCGCCGCGTTCTCGGTCGTGGGCCGGTGGCGCGAGGACTACGACGACATCGACGAGCGTCGCGCGCTGCGCGTGCTGGCCGAGTGGAAGCTCGACCACCTCGCCGACCGGACGTTCGGCACGCTCAGCGACGGCGAGCAGAAGCGCGTTCAGATCGCCCGCGCTGTAATGACCGACCCCGAACTGCTGCTGCTCGACGAGCCGACGGCGAGCCTCGACCTCGGGGCGCGAGAAGAACTGCTCGCGCTGCTGTCGGGCTACGCGCAGGCTCCTACGACGCCGGCGATGGTGATGGTGACGCATCACGTCGAAGAGATCCCCGTCGGGTTCACGCACGTCCTGCTGCTGCGCGACGGCGAGGTCGTGGCATCCGGCCCCCTCGACGAGGCCCTCACGGCCGAGAATCTCTCGGCGACGTTCGGACTGCAGATCACGCTGACCCGCGAAGCCGGACGGTACGCCGCGCGCGCGGTCTGACCCGGCACTGCTCGGCAGTTCGGGTCGAGGTGGTCTGACCCGGCAGCGATCGGCCGTTCGGGCCGGGGTGGTCCGACCCGGACGGTAGGTCGGGGGCCGGCATCCTGTGCGGGACGGGCAACGGGCCTGGTAGACTCTCCCGTTGGTGCCTCCGGCGCCGCAGACTTTGACGTCCTGGCAGAATCCAGGGCACCACTTCTCAAAGGACCTTCCATGCAGACTGACATCCACCCCACGTACAAGGCCGTCGTGTTCCGCGACCTCGGTTCGGGCGACACCTTCCTCACCCGTTCGACCGTCTCGAGCGACAAGACGATCGAGCTCGACGGCGTGGAGTACCCCGTCATCGACGTGGAGATCTCGTCGGCCTCGCACCCGTTCTACACGGGCAAGCAGCGCATCATGGACTCGGCCGGTCGCGTCGAGAAGTTCAACCAGCGCTTCAAGAACTTCGGCGGTCGTTGATCCCCAGCGATCACGCGTCGACAGCCCCTCGTCCCTCGGGACGGGGGGCTTTCTCGTGGGCGCGACGGGGCGTCGTCCCCGGCGGGTTGGGGGCGTCCTCTCACGTGAGGGTGAGGATTTCGCCGGTGTGCGCGTACGGGCCGAGGTCGGATCGCCGGTCGTTCCACATGGTCTGCTGCTGTCGTGCGGACGCGATCGCGAACGGATCGATGTCGACCACGACGAGTCCCTCGCGGTCGTCGACGCGCGCGATGCGCGTGCCGAGCGGATCGAAGACCGCGGAGCCGCCGATGAAATCGTGCGGAGCTCCGACGAGTCCGCTGAAGACGACGTAGATGCCGTTGTCGAGGGCCCGCGCCGCGTAGTGGAGGTCGCGTCGCTGCTCTCCGCCGGGAAAGTAGGCGCCGCTGTTGACGTACACGTCCGCACCGGCCGCTGCCGCGGCGGCGGCGTGCTCAGGGAAATTCGCGTCGTAGCAGACGGACAGGGCGATACGGACCCCCTTCAGCGTGAAGGTGAAGCCCCGCGTCCCCGGCGAGAAGAGCGCCCGCTCCGAAGCGTAGAGGTGCTGCTTGGCGTAGGCGGCGATGAGCGGGCGGTTCGGGATGACGAGGACATCCGTCAACGACCGGTGCCCCGCGTGGTCGAGGGCGCAGTTCACGATGACGACCGTTCCGGCCCGGTCGACGCTGCGCTGGATGGGGGCGAATGGCTCAGGGTCGTCGATGTGGGGGAGCGGGCCTGCGAAGACGCCGGTGTCGTATCCCGTCAGGAACGTTTCGGGGAACACCACCAGGTCTGCCCGCTCGGCCCGTGCCCGGGTGACGAAATCAGCCGCACGGAGCGCGTTGGAGGCGATGTCGCCGGGGCGGGCTTCGGCCTGGACGGTGGCGATGCGCAAGGTCACGGATGCCAGTGTGGCAGGGGTGCGGGGAG
>NZ_QAJB01000463.1:32442-34252 GCF_003061325.1 Microbacterium sp. HMWF026 | reverse complement strand
CGCTGCGCCCCCACCCCCACCGCCGGGAGCGCCTCGTGAAGCGCGGGCGGCTGCGCGTGCTGCTCGGCATGGCGCCGGGCGTCGGCAAGACGTACGAGATGCTCGAAGAGGGGCGGCGCCTGCGCGACGAGGGACGTGACGTCGTCATCGCGGTCGTCGAGACCCACGGCCGCGTCGCCACGGCCGCGCAGGCGGAGGGCCTCGAGGTGGTCCCGCGCCGGGCCGTCGCCCACCGCGGGGTCGCGCTCGACGAGATGGACCTGGATGCCGTGCGCGAGCGGCATCCGCAGATCGCCCTCGTCGACGAGCTCGCCCACACCAACGCCCCCGGCTCGCGGCACGACAAGCGCTGGCTCGACGTGAACGACCTGCTGGACGCGGGGATCGACGTCATCACCACCGTCAACGTGCAGCACATCGAATCGCTCAACGACGTGGTCGAGAAGATCACCGGGGTGACCCAGCGCGAGACGGTCCCGGATGCCGTGGTGCGCGCCGCCGATCAGATCGAGGTCGTGGACCTGGCGCCGCAATCGCTGCGGGACCGTCTCGCGGCGGGCTCGGTGTACCCGGCCGAGCGCATCGACGCGGCGCTGTCGAACTACTTCCGCCTGGGCAACCTCACGGCGCTGCGCGAACTCGCCCTGCTGTGGCTCGCCGACGAGGTCGACTCCGCGCTGCAGCGCTACCGCACCGAGCACGGCATCGAGGGGACGTGGCAGGCGCGCGAGCGCGTCGTCGTGGCCCTCACCGGCGGACCCGAGGGCGAGACGCTGCTGCGCCGCGGCGCGCGCATCGCGGCGCGATCGGCCGGAGGCGAACTGCTCGCGGTGCACGTGTCGACGCCGGACGGCCTGCGCGCGAGCGCTCCCGGGGCCCTCGCCGAGCAGCGGGCGCTGGTCGAGACCCTCGGCGGGTCGTATCACCAGGTCGTCGGCGAGGACCCGGCGACCGCCCTGGTCGACTTCGCCCGCTCGGTCAACGCCTCGCAGCTCGTGATCGGTGTGAGCCGACGCGGACGACTCGCGACGGCCCTGACCGGCCCCGGCATCGGCGCGACCGTCATCCGGCTGTCGGGCGACATCGACGTGCACATCGTCAACCACGCGCGCGCCGGCGGGCGCTTCGCCCTCCCTCGCCTGGTCGGGCCCGCTCTGAGCGCGAAGCGTCGCATCCTGGGCTTCGTCACCGCTGTCGCCGGCGGGCCGCTCATCTCGATGCTGCTGCTCTCGACCGGTTCCGACGACTCCGTCGCCGCCGATGTGCTGGTGTACCAGCTGCTCGTCGTCGTCGTGGCGCTGATCGGCGGCATCTGGCCCGCCCTGTTCGCGGCCGTGCTGTCGGGCTTCACGCTGAACTTTCTCTTCATCGAGCCGCTGTACACCGTCACGATCAGCAATCCCGCCAATGCGCTCGCCCTCGCGCTGTACGTGGTCATCGCGACGCTCGTCAGCATCGTCGTCGACCAGGCCGCCCGCCGGGCGCGTTCGGCCCGCCGCGCCGCCGCCGAGGCCGAACTGCTCGCCACCGTCGCCGGGAGCGTGCTGCGCGGCGAGAGCGCGGTGCCCGCGCTGGTCAGTCGGGCTCGCGAGGCGTTCGGCCTGGCGGGGGTGCGGCTGATCGCGGTGAACGGCGACGTCATCGCCACCGACGGCGAGCCGGTCCGCGACGAACGATCCACGACCGTCCCGGTCGGGATCGACCGTGCCGTGCTCGAGCTGCACGGCCGGGATCTGGATGCCGGGGAGCGCCGCCTCCTCGACGTCGTCGTCGCGCAGCTCGCCGCCGCTCTCGAGCGCACCGACCTGGC
>NZ_QAJB01000463.1:29169-32432 GCF_003061325.1 Microbacterium sp. HMWF026 | reverse complement strand
GCAGCGCCCTGCTGTCGGCGGTGAGCCACGACCTGCGTCGCCCCCTCGCCGCGGCCGTCGCCTCGCTCGGCGGCCTGCGCGCCGCGGGCGACCAGCTGTCGGACGACGACCGCCGCGAACTGCTCGAGACCGCCGACGAGAGCCTCGCGACGCTGTCGGTGCTGGTCACCGATCTGCTCGACGTCAGCCGCGTGCAGGCGGGCGTGCTCGCCGTGTCGCTGACGGCGACCGATGCGGCGGGCGTCGTGCTGATGGCCCTCGACGAGCTCGATCTCGGTCCCGACGACGTCGAACTCGCCCTCGACCCCGACCTGCCCCTGCTGCGCGCCGACCCCGTGCTGCTGCAACGCGTGCTCGTCAACGTGCTCACGAACGCGCAGCGCTACACTCCCGACGGCGAGCGCGTCCGCATCGCGACGAGCCGCCTCGGCGGGACCGCCGAGATCCGCGTCATCGACCACGGCCCCGGCATCGCGGCCGACCGCCGCGAGGACATGTTCTCGCCGTTCCAACGTCTGGGCGACACCGACAACACGGCCGGACTCGGCCTGGGCCTCGCCCTCTCGCGCGGCTTCGCCGAGGGCATGGGCGGCACCCTCACCCCCGAAGACACCCCCGGCGGCGGCCTCACGATGGTGGTGGCGTTGCCCGTCGAGAAAGCGGATGCCACGGCATCCGGAACCCCCAGGAGCATCGCATGAAGATCCTCATCGCCGACGACGACCCGCAGTTGGTCCGGGCCCTGCGCATCACCCTCGCCGCGCACGGCTACGACGTCGTCGCCGCGGCCGACGGGGCCGCGGCCATCACGCTCGCCGCCCAGGCCCACCCCGATCTCGTCCTGCTGGACCTCGGGATGCCGCACCTCGACGGCGTGCAGGTCATCCAGGCGCTGCGCGGGTGGACGACCGCGCCGATCATCGTCGTCTCGGGCCGCACCGGCTCGGCCGACAAGGTCGAGGCCCTCGACGCGGGAGCCGACGACTACGTGACCAAGCCGTTCCAGATCGACGAGCTGCTCGCGCGCCTGCGCGTGCACGCGCGGCGCACGGTTCCCGCGAGCGGGGAGTCGACCGTGCGCTTCGGCGACGTCGAGGTCGACCTGGCGGCGAAGGCCGTACTGCGGGGCGGCGCGCGCGTGCACCTCACGCCGACGGAGTGGCGGATGCTGGAGTTCCTCGCGCGCAACCCGGGGTCGCTGGTCACCCGCCAGACGCTGCTGAAAGAGATCTGGGCGAGCGAGCAGGTCGCCGACTCGGGCTACCTGCGCTTGTACATGTCGCAGTTGCGCAAGAAGCTCGAAGCCGATCCCTCGGCGCCGGTGCACCTGCTGACCGAGCAGGGCATGGGGTACCGGCTGGTGGTGTGACGCGCCTTCGACGCGTCGAGGTGCCGGGCTCCGGAACATCCGGCCGGCGGGGCGGTGACGCGCCTTCGACGCATAGAGGTGCCGGGCTCCGGCACAGCCGGCCGGCGGAGCGGTGACGCGCCTTCGGAGCATTGAGGTGCCGGGCTCCGGAACATCCGGCGGGCGGAGCGGCGACGCGCCTTCGATGCATCGAGGTGCCGGGCTCCGGAAACATCCGGCGGGCGGAGGCGTAAGGCGCGGCGGCGACGCCGGATCGCGGCATCCACTCCGGAGCCCGGCACGTCGGTTCAGCGGGAGCCGGGCTCGCCCTCGACCTCGTCGTCGGCCGCGCAGGCCTCGAACTCCGCCTGTACGCGGGCGCAGCGGCAGGCATAGACGATCGAGTGCAGCAGCATCAGCGGACCTCGCCGACCGTGTGGCATCCGGGGCAGGGGACGGCGATCCGGTCGCCCACGCGCACGTCGCCGGGGAGCACCACCGTGCCGCACGGTTCCTCCCCATGTGCGTCGAGCACGGCGAAGGGCTCGTCGTACGCGTGCGACACCCGGCCGAGCAGCCGCGCCTCGCGCCAGATGACATCGAGTCCCGCGGCGCACGCGTCCAGGCGCACGGTGTCGGGGCCGGCATCCGTCACCGTGGCCACGATCACCGTCGTCGACAGGACGGGGGATGCCACCCCTCCCGACGCCGGGATCACCGCCGGCCCCGTGCACACGCAGGGCGTGCCGCAGATGTCGGCGAAACGACCGACCGACATCGCGCGCACGGTGACGTCGTCGAGCGTCGGCGCCGATCCGGCGGGCCACGCCGAGGCGTCGAACGGCGCCGGGATGCTGGCGCGCAGGGTGGGAAGCAGGGCCGTGAGGGTCATGGCATCCGGTCTACGCTCCGTGGTCGTGCGGTGCCGCGATCCTCACGCTTCGCGAACGGCCCGCGCTCGGATTCTCATCCTTCGCTCGCGCCCGGCGCCCGGCGCCCGGACGCGCGGCACGGACGCCGAGACTGCATCCGGCTGACAACTCGGTTGCAGAACGTCGCCGAGTTGTCAGCCCGGTGCAGTCTCGCGGCCCGATGGGTCCCAGCCGCCCGCGCACCGCGACCGCCCGCACGCCGCCCGCGACCGCCCGCACGCCGCGACCGGCGCCCGCGCACCCGCCGCCGCGTAGCCTAGAACAGTGACACTCCCCTTCGACGTCGCGGCCGTGCGCGCCGACTTCCCGATCCTCGAGACCGAGATCGACGGACATCCGTTGGTCTACCTCGATTCCGGGGCGACGAGTCAGAAGCCCCGCGCCGTCCTCGACGCCGAGCGCGGCTTTCTCGAGCGCGCGAACGCCGCCGTGCACCGCGGCGCTCACACCCTCGCCGCCGAGGCCACCGAGCTGTTCGAGGACGCCCGTGTCACGGTCGCCGAGTTCGTCGGCGCCGAGCCCGAGCAGCTCGTCTGGACGAGCGGGGCCACCGCGGGCCTCAACCTGGTCGCCGGCTCGCTGGGCTACGCCGGGCGCCTGCGCGAGGGCGACGAGATCGTCGTGACCGAGGCCGAGCATCACGCCAACCTCATCCCCTGGCAGGAACTCGCCGCCCGCACGGGTGCGCGCCTGCGCCACATCCCCGTGCTCGACGACGGCACGCTCGACATGCGCGCCGCGGCCGAGCTCATCGGCGAGCGCACGAAGGTCGTGGCGTTCCCGCACGTCTCGAACGTCCTCGGCATCGTCAACCCGGTCGCCAAGCTCGTCACGCTCGCTCGCGGCGCGGGTGCGCTGACGGTGCTCGACGCGTGCCAGTCGGCTCCGCACCTCGCGCTCGACCTTCCGGCATCCGGGGTCGATCTCGCCGTCTTCTCGGGGCACAAGGTCTACGGACCCTACGGGATCGGGGCGCTGTGGGG
>NZ_QAJB01000463.1:16367-29159 GCF_003061325.1 Microbacterium sp. HMWF026 | reverse complement strand
ATGATCACCACCGTCACGCTCGACCGGGCCGAGTACCTGCCCCCGCCGCAGCGTTTCGAACCGGGGACGCAGCCGGTCTCGCAGGCCGTGGCCCTTGCCGCGGCGGTCCGCTGGCTCGGTGAGCACGACCTTGACGCGGCGCACGCGCACGAGGCCGCCCTCGAGACGCGTATGCGCGAGGGACTGCGGTCGATCGACGGCGTCCGCCTGCTCGGAGACACGGATGCCGCCGACCGCGTCGCCCTGCAGGCGTTCGAGGTCGAGGGGGTTCACGCGCACGACGTGGGCCAGTTCCTCGACTCCCGCGGCGTCGCGGTGCGCGTCGGCCACCACTGCGCCCAGCCGCTGCACCGCCGCTTCGGCCTGACGGCGTCGGTGCGCGCGAGCGCGGCCATCCACACGACCGCGGACGAGATCGACACGTTCCTCGACGCGGTGTCGGGCGTGCGCGGGTTCTTCGGGGTCGGCGCATGAGCGGGCTGGAGTCGCTGTACCAGGAGCTCATCCTCGACCACGCCAAGAATCGGCGCGGCTTCGGTCTCGCCGAGCCCGGCGCGCACAGCGCGACGGTTCATCAGCGCAACCCGATCTGCGGCGACGAGATCACGCTGCGTGTCGACGTCGAGGGCGACCGCGTGGCATCCGTCACCTGGGAGGGCGCGGGCTGCTCGATCTCGCAGTCCTCGGCATCCATGCTCGTCGCTCTGCTGCAGGAGGACGGCGGCGACGACGGCATGCCGACCGCCGACGTCGAGGCGCTCATCGCGCAGTTCCGCGAGGCGCTGCGCTCGCGCGGCAAGATCCCGCTCGACGAGGAGACCTTCGCCGACGCCGCCGCCCTCTCGGGGGTGTCGAAGTACACCGCGCGGGTCAAGTGCGCGATGCTCGCGTGGGTCGCGCTCGAAGAAGGGCTGCGGCAGGTCTGAGGTCGCGGCGACGGCGTAGCGCAGCGCGGTCGGGCAGTGGGGCGGCGGGTCCGGCATCCCGGAACTCGGAGAAACGTCCGCAACTCGGATGATCCCGCACGAAAGGACCGAGTTTCGCGCACCTCTCCGACATTCACGACGGCGCGGCGCGACCGCGGGCCGCCCGCCCGGCGGTGACCGCCCAGGTCAGCCGGGTGCCGGCATCCCGGAACTCGGAGAAACGCACGCAACTCGGAGGATCCCGCGGGAGAAGTCCGAGAACGGCGTCTTTCTCCGAGACCCGTGACGGCGATAGCCTTCCCGCAGCGAGCGAGAGGGCGGATGCCATGGCCGGAGCGGGATTCAGCGACGAGGAGCGCGCGGCGATGAAGCAGCGCGCCGAGGAGCTCTCGGCGATGAAGGGCCTGAAAGGCCTGGCCAAGCTCCAGAAAGAGAACGAGGCCTGCCTCGAGGCGATCGAGAAGCTCGAGGGCGTCGACCGCGCGATCGCCGAACGCGTGCACGTGATCGTCCTCGAAGAGGCCCCGCACCTCAACCCCAAGACGTTCTACGGCTTCCCCGCCTACGCCAAGGACGGCAAGGTCGTGGTGTTCTATCAGCCGGCGTCGAAGTTCAAGACGCGCTACGGCACGGTCAGCTTCGACGAGACCGCGCAGCTCGACGACGGACCCATGTGGCCGGTGTCGTTCGCGGTTCTCGAGGTCACGCCCGAGGTCGAGCGCGCGCTCAGGGACGCCGTGCGCAGGGCCGCACCGGCGGAGTAGGCGCACCGCGCGGCAGCGGCTGCGCGCTCGACCATCCGATCTTCGCGTCCGTTTTCCGGACCGCGGCGGATGACCGCCGCCACCTCGGCTCCACGGCATCCGGGTCCCGTCATGCGCCCGCCTCGGTGCATCGAACGCTCCCGTCCACCATCCCTTGACGCGCCGGAGTTCCGGGTCTTGGCTGAGGGCATCCCTCGCGTCGCTCACGGCCGAACCCGGTCGCGCGTCGCACCGGGTGCGGCCGCGGCCGCACCCGGCGGGCACGATCAGGTCGGGACGACCCGGCCGGAAAGGACGAAGATGTCCGGCAACAAGGCAGTGGCGTACAAAGAACCCGGTGTCGTCGAGGTCATCGACACCCCCTACCCCGAGTTCGAGCTCAAGGACGGCCCGGGCGTCAATCCGGCGAACGTCGGTCGCAAGGTCCCCCATGGGGCGATTCTGCGCACGGTCTCGACCAACATCTGCGGTTCCGACCAGCACATGGTCCGCGGACGCACGACCGCACCGGCCGGTCTGGTGCTCGGGCACGAGATCACGGGCGAGGTGATCGAGGTCGGCCCCGACGTCGAGTTCGTCAAGGTCGGCGACATCGTCTCGGTGCCGTTCAACATCGCCTGCGGTCGCTGCCGCAACTGCAAAGAGGGCAAGACCGGCATCTGCCTGAACGTGAACCCCGACCGGCCCGGCAGCGCCTACGGCTACGTCGACATGGGCGGCTGGGTCGGCGGTCAGGCCGAGTACGTCCTGGTGCCCTACGCCGACTGGAACCTGCTGGTCTTCCCCGACCGCGAGCAGGCGCTCGAGAAGATCCTCGACCTGACCATGCTGTCCGACATTTTCCCCACCGGCTTCCACGGCGCCTACACCGCGGGAGTGCGTCCGGGCTCGACGGTGTACATCGCCGGCGCCGGGCCGGTCGGCATCGCCGCGGCCGTCGGCGCGCAGCTGCTGGGAGCGGCCGCGGTGCTCGTCGGCGACTTGAACGCCGACCGCCTCGAGCAGGTGCGCGCGATGGGCTTCGAGAGCGTCGATGTGTCCAAGGGCGACCCGCGCGACCAGATCGAGCAGATCCTCGGGACTCCCGAAGTGGATGCCGCGGTCGACGCGGTCGGCTTCGAGGCGCGCGGGCACGGGTCGGACTCCGCGCACGAAGCCCCGGCGACGGTGCTCAACTCGCTGTTCGACGTGACCGCGGCGGGTGGGGCTCTTGGCATCCCGGGCCTGTATGTGACGGGTGACCCGGGCGGTGTCGATGAGGCGGCCAAGGTCGGCTCGCTGTCGCTGCGACTGGGGCTCGGCTGGGCGAAGTCGCTGTCGTTCACGACCGGTCAGTGCCCGGTGATGAAGTACAACCGCCAGCTGATGATGGCGATCCTGCACGACAAGGTGCAGATCGCCAAGGCGGTCAACGCCACGCCCATCAGCCTCGACGAGGCCCCCCAGGGGTACGCGGACTTCGACAAGGGCGCCCCGCGCAAGTACGTGCTGAACCCGAACGGGTACATCAAGAGCTGACGCGCGGAGCTCGGAGAATCGCACCGAACTCGGACTTCTCAACGGCTGTTGTCCGAGAACGGTGCGATCATCCGAGTTTCGACACCCGGACGGATGCCGCGACCCCGCCGCCGCGGCATCCGTCTCACGTCAGGACGACGCGCTCCATGCGGCGGAAGCTCTCTTCCATCCCGTCGACCATGCCGGTCGCGAGAACGGCGTCGCGGGTCGCGACATCCGGGTACTCGATCACGAGCGTGACGAGGGTGGCGCCGTCCTCTTCGTACAGCGAGAGGTCGTTCGTCGTCATCGGCAGGTCGGTACCCGTCATGTGCTCGGTCTGCACCATGCGTCGCGGCTCGTCGAGTAGCAGGATCTCGCCGTCGAAGCCGAACCCCTCGCCCTCGGTGCCCGGCTCGGGCTCCCAGGCGATGCGGTAGCGGCCGCCCGCGCGCCGATCGATCTCGCTCACCGACATGCGCCACCCGTCCGGGCCGAGCATCCATTGCCGCATCAGGTCGGGGTCGAGGTGCGCGCGCCACACGAGCTCGCGGGGCCCCTCGATCAGGCGGGTGATCCGCACGTGCTGATCGCTGAGGATTTCGAGCCGCGTCCCCTGGCCCTGGGCGAAGGCGCGCAGGCCCTGCAGCACCGCGTCGAGCTGATTCATCGCCAGGGTCGAGCCCTCGACGGCGCCCATCGCGACGACCTGCTCGAGGGCGTCGGCCGAGGCGAAGTGGCTGACGTTCGTCATGCGCGCGCCCTCGGGCGTCGCCTCGAAGGTGAAGACCATGCGCATCGACGGCATCCCCTCGAGGGGGTCTCCGTTCTCGTCGGCGAACGAGTCGATCACCTCGAAACCGCGCGGTTCGTCGATGGCGGTGAATTCCCACGCGCCGCCGGCGCGCTCTCCGCGGGGCGAGGTCATGTGGTACTTCGCGTGCCCGCCGACGCGGAAGTCGAAGGCATCGAAGGTCGACGGCCACCCCGGGGGTCCCCAGAACCGCTCGAGCTGGCGCGGGTCGGTGAAGACGGCCCAGAGCCGCTCGGGCCCGACCGCGAAATCGGCGATCAGGGTCATGGTGAGCGCCCCGAGGTCGCTCTCGACGGATGTGACGGGCATGGCGACTCCTTCGTCGGTCAGTTCTGGGGGGTGGATGCGGTGGCATCCGGGTCCGCGGACAGCAGGGCGTCGAGGCGGTCGATGCGACCGCGCCACAGCTCTTCGTACGAGCGCAGCAGCTGCTGGGCCCGGTCGAGGGCGGCGGGGTCGGCACGCACGAGCCTGACCCTCCCCTCCGCGCGTTTGGTGATGAGCCGCGCCTCGGCGAGCACGGCGATGTGCTTGGACACCGCCGCGAACGACATCGCGTAGGCGTCCGCGAGCTGCGTCACCGACTGCTCGGAGACGAGCGTGCGCCGCACGATGTCGCGCCGCGTGGCATCGGCGAGGGCGTGGAACACCCGGTCGATGTCGGCGTCGCTCTGTTGTTCAACCATTTGGTTGTACGTTAGCGCGGAGCGCCCACGGTCGCAAGAGGCTCTCGTCGACCGTCACGCCAGGGTCAGGAACAGCTTCTCCAGCTCGTCGACCGTCAACCGCCCCCCGACGTCGGCGTCGTCGGCATCCGGATCCGCGATGCACTGCTTCATCGCGGTTGAGATGATCGCGAAGCCCGCGCGGTCGATTGCGCTGCTCACAGCGGCGAGCTGCGTGACGACATCGCGGCAGTCACCGCCGCCCTCGACCGCGGCGATCACGGCGGCGAGCTGACCCTGCGCGCGGCGGAGTCGGTTGGCGACCTTCTTCACGGCCTGGGGGTCGTGCAGACTGCGGTCACTCATGCGTATCTCCTCTGTCAGGCGTCGGCGCGGTCGCCTCTCGGCCGGCCAGCCAGGTGCGGTATCCGCCGTCGAGGTTACGCACGTCGTGGCCGAGTTGCGTCAGCAGCCGCGCGGCCGTATGCCCGCGCTGCCCGACCTGGCAGTGCACGATCACCGGGCCGTCGGGGATCTCGTCGTGGCGGGCGCGGAGGTCGTCGAGCGGCAGGTTGACGGCCCCCGGGATGGCGCCCGCGGCGTGCTCGGCGGGGGTGCGCACGTCGATGAGCGTCGCACCGCCCGCGAGCGCCGCGGGCAGCTCGTGCCACTGCATGGCATCCGTCGTCCCCTCGGCGAGATTCTGAGCGACGTAGCCGATCATGTTGACCGGATCCTTCGCCGACCCGTACTGCGGTGCGTAAGCGAGTTCGAGCTGCGAGAGAGCGGATGCCGTGAGCCCGGCCGCCATCGCGACCGCGATCACGTCGATGCGCTTGTCGACGCCGTCGCCGCCGACGATCTGCGCCCCGAGGATGCGGTCCGACGCGGGGTCGACGAGCAGCTTCATCGCCATCGTCTGCGCCCCCGGGTAGTAGGTCGCGTGCGAGGCGGGGTGGGTGTGGATGACGCGGTGGGCCCGGCCTTCGGCGCGGAGCCGTCGCTCGCTCGACCCGACGAAGGCGATCGTCGTGCCGAACAGTCCGAGCACGGCGGTGCCGAGCGCGGGGCGCGCCTCGGAGGGGTCGAGGCCCGCGATGTCATCGGCGATGGCGCGGCCGTGCCGGTTGGCGAGTCCCGCCATCGCGACCAGAGTCGGCTCACCATCGAGGTGGTCGCGCTTCTCGACGCCGTCGCCGGCGGCCCAGACGTGCGGGACGGAGGTGCGCTGGCGCCCGTCGACCGCAATGCCTCCCGACGGCCCCACCTCGATGCCTGCGAGGGCCGCGAGCCCGCGGTCTGGCCGCACACCGCTCGCCTCGACGACGAGCACGGCCTCGAGTGCGGTCCCGTCGTCGAGCCGCACGGTGCCCGCTTCGGCGCCGACGATCGTCGCACCGAGCCGCACGTCGACGCCCGCCTCGCGCAGCACCGCGAGAAGTGGGGCCGCCATCTCGGGATCCAGGGGCGACAGCACCTGACGGCCGCGGCTCACCAGCGTCACGTGCGCCCCACGCGCGACGAGGTTCTCGACCGCTTCGAGGCCGATGAACCCCGCCCCCGCCACGACGACCCGTGGCGCGGGGCCGGCGCCCTCGAGCACCTCGACCACCCGGTCCACGTCTTGCACGCTGCGCAGCGTGTGGGTGGGGATTCCGCCCGCGGAGGGCCCCGGAGCGGCCGTGGCCCCGGTGGCGATGACGAGGTCGTCGTAGGCCTCGACGGACTCGGTGCCCGCAGCCACGTCGCGCACGGTGACCGTTCGCGCAGCCGTGTCGATGGCCGTCACCTCGTGACCCACTCGCACGTCGAGGGCGAAGCGGGCGGCGAGCGACTCCGGCGTCTGCAGCAGCAGCGACGACCGATCCGCGATCACACCGCGCGGTTGTTCGGGCGCTGAAACCGGCGGCGCTCCACCGTCAGCCGTCGATGCGCAGCGCCTCGGCGACCGCCTCAAGCGCACCGGGCACGAGCCGGTAGTACGCCCACGTGCCGCGCTTGGAGCGCGTGAGGAACCCCGCCTCGGTCAGCACCTTGAGGTGGTGCGACACCGTGGGCTGCGAAAGCCCGACCGGTTCGGTGAGATCGCACACGCACGCCTCTTGCTCCGCCGCGCTCGCGACGATCGACAGCAGGCGCAGCCGCGTCGGATCGCTGAGCGCCTTGAGGCGCCCGGCCAGCTCTTCGGCCTCGGAGACCGGCATCGCGGCACCCCCGGCGGACGCGCAGCAGGCAACGGGATCGAGCAGGGGCAGAAAGGACATACATCGAAGGTAGTCGATATTGACATCCATCGATAGATGCGGGCACGATGAGCATCGACGATCATCGATGCACGAGGAGCCCCATGTTGACGCTCACCCCCACCCCGCGGCCTCGCGTCGCAGATCGCCTCGCGGCCCTGCCCGTCGCCATCATCGGCGCGGGACCCGTCGGCCTGGCCGCCGCCGCGCACCTCGCCGACCGCGGCATCGCGTTCACCGTTCTCGAGGCGGCATCCGGACCCGCCGCCGCCGTCGAGAAGTGGGGGCACACGCGCCTGTTCTCGGCCTGGCGCGAGGTCGTCGACCCCGTCGCGCGGCGCCTTCTCGAGGCCACCGGCTGGAGCATGCCGGCGGGCGGACGCGCCCCCACGGGCCGCGAGCTCATCGACGCGTACCTCCGCCCGCTCGCCGAGCTACCCGAGATCGCGGTGCACATCCGTTACGGCGCGCGCGTGAGCGGGATCGCACGCGAGGGGATGGACCGCACGCGCTCCGCCGGCCGCGAGAACACCCCGTTCCTCGTACGCACCCCGAAAGGAGAGCTTCTGGCCCGCGCGGTGCTCGACGCCTCGGGAACATATGACTCTCCCAACCCCCTCCTGTCGACGGGCCTGCCCACCATCGACGACCCGCGCATCTCGCACGCCCTCCCCGACGTTCTCGGCTGCGAGCGCGAACGCTTCGCGGGGCGGCACACGATCGTCGTCGGGGCCGGGCACTCCGCGGCGAACACGCTCATCTCGCTCGTCCGCCTGCAGCGTGACGCCCCCGGCACCCGCATCACGTGGCTCATCCGCAACGCCAGCGCCGTGCGCGTGTCGTCGTCGGCGGCCGACGAGCTCGTCGGACGCGCGCAGCTCGGCGCGCGCGTCGACCGGTATGTCGAGGCCGGAGCTGTCGAGAAGATCGACTCGTTCGAGATCGACCGCGTCGAGGCCCTGCCTGCCGGCATCCGTCTGTCCGGTACGCGGCGAGACGAACCCGCCGCGATCACCGCCGACGTCGTCGTCAACGCCACCGGGTTCCGGCCCGACCTCGCCCCGCTGCGCGAGATCCGCACCGACCTGGATGCCGTCGTCGAGGCGCCGCGGCTTCTCGCTCCGCTCATCGACCCGAACGTGCACTCGTGCGGCACGGTCGAGCCGCACGGCTTCCGCGAGCTGACCCACCCCGAGCACGGCTTCTTCGTCGTCGGAATGAAGTCGTACGGTCGCGCGCCGACGTTCCTCCTGGCCACCGGGTACGAGCAGGTGCGCTCGATAGCGGCGTGGCTCGCGGGAGACCTGGCCTCGGCCACCCGCGTCGAGCTGACACTGCCGGCCACCGGCGTGTGTTCGACGGATGCCGGTGGGTGCTGCTGAGGTGACGTTCGTGCGAGCGCTCGAACGGGCGGACTGGGCGGCGGTCGAGGACATCTACGGCGAGGGCATCGCCGGGGGCAACGCGACCTTCGAGACCGAGACGCCGACGTGGGACGCCTTCGACCGCTCGAAGACGCGGTTCGGACGGCTCGTCGCCGTCGACGACACCCACGCCGTCGTCGGGTGGGTGGCGGGGTCGCCGGTGTCGATCCGCGCCGCGTATCGCGGGGTCGTCGAGCACTCGGTATACGTCGCGAGCCGCGCACAGGGGCGCGGCATCGGCACCGCGCTGCTGCGCGCGTTCATCGCCGCGACCGAGATGAACGGAATGTGGACGATCCAGTCGAGCGTGTTCCCCGAGAACGCGGCATCCCTCCGCCTGCACGAGGGTCTCGGCTTCCGCGAGGTCGGTCGGCGCGAGCGCATCGCCCGCTCGGTCGTCGGGCCGTGGGCCGGGCAGTGGCGCGACACCGTGCTGATCGAGCGGCGCAGCGCGATGAACGGCCGCGAATGACCTCTCACCCCCTGTTCACCTCGACCCCCGATGATGGAGCCACCATGACCCGCCCCACCGTTCTCTTCGTCTGCGTCCACAACGCCGGACGCTCGCAGATGGCCGCCGGCTACCTGCAGCACCTCGCCGGCGATCGCATCGACGTGCTCTCCGCCGGATCCGCCCCCAAGGACGCGATCAACCCGACGGCGATCGCCGCGATGGCCGAGGAGGGCATCGACATCTCGGCGAACGAGCCGAAGATCCTGACGGTCGACGCGGTCAAGACCTCCGACGCCGTCATCACCATGGGCTGCGGCGACGCGTGCCCGATCTTCCCGGGCAAGCGGTACGAGGACTGGGAGCTCGACGACCCCGCGGGGCAGGACCTGGATGCCGTCCGCCGCATCCGCGACGACATCAAGGGCCGCGTCGAGGGGCTGATCGCGAGCCTGACCGCGGCCTGATGCCCGAAAAGTTCACTCTCGGAGGCCTTTAAGCAAAGGCTAAGCACCTAGCCTTTGCTTAAATGGTTCCATGGCGAGGGATGACAAGGCTCGGTGGCCTGCGATCGGACGCGAACCGCGCCCCTGGGAACGTCCCGAGGGACAGGCCGCTTCGCGCCGTCAGCTCCGACGCGCCGCCGGCCCCTACTCCGCCGCCGTGCCACCGCTGATCGCGCGGATCGACGTTCAGCTCGACCCCGAGGTGCTCGCCGCAGCCGACGAAGCGAGCCAGGCCCTCGCACGATTCGATGTCGAGGCGGCCGCCCTCGTCGCTCCCTTTCCGTCGATCCTGCTCCGCACGGAGTCCGCATCGAGCTCGGAGGTCGAGAACCTCACGGCGGGAGCACGGCAAGTCGCCCTCGCCGAAATCGGCGCGGCCCGGTCCGAGAACGCACGCTTGATCGCCGCCAATACGCGGGCGATGGATGCCGCGATCGCCCTCAGCGCCGACCTGGACGAGGACGCCATCATCGCGATGCAGTCCGCATTGCTCCGAGAGAGCGCGCCGCACGTCATCGGGGGATGGCGCCAGGAGCAGGTCTGGATCGGCGGCGGTGCGATCTCGCCCCATGATGCGGAATTCATCCCGCCTCACCACGACCGGGTTCCGGAACTGATGCGGGATCTGATGGCGTTCGTCGACCGAACCGACGTTCCCGTGCTCGCGCAAGCGGCCATTGCGCACGCGCAGTTCGAAACCATCCATCCCTTCCCCGACGGCAACGGCCGCACGGGTCGAGCACTGATCCATGCGATGCTCCACCGCGGCGGGCTCACCCGTACCCTGACCGTCCCCGTCTCGGCAGGACTGCTCCGTGACCCCCGGGCCTATTTCGGCGCCCTGACCCGGTATCGCGCCGGTGACGTCGACGCAATCGTCCACGCGATCACCGAAGCGAGTTTCGCCGCGATCTCGAACGGTCGCCATCTCGCCGCCGACCTCGTCGCCATCCGCGACGACTGGCGCTCCCGCGTCACGGCCCGATCGGACTCATCCGTACATCGCCTCGTGGAACTATTACCCGCGAAGCCGGTGCTGACCACGGCGTCCGCGGCTTCCGCTCTGGGTATCAGCACGGTGGCCGCCGGCTCAGCGATCACGCAGCTCGCGTCCGCCGGCATCCTGAACCAGAGCGGCGGAGGAGCCCGCAACCGCATCTGGCTGGCGCCCGAGATCTTCGACGCGCTGGACGCGTTCGCCGCCCGCGCTCGTCGCGGCCGCGCTTAGGTCGCGTGCCTTCGCGGTAAGCCCGCTGCACCCGCGACCCTCCTCACCCGCCGTCGACCAGCCCCTCCAGCGGCCCGTCCGGCAGCACGACCCACCCCTCGCGACGGGCCACGGCGAGCATCTCGGATGCCGGGGGCGAGAACCGCCCGAGTGCTCCGGCGCGGGTCGCGAGGGCGGCGATGACGGCGTCGAAGGCGTCGGCCTTGCGGACCGCCAGGGCGGCGAAGCCGCCGACGTCGAACCAGGGCGCGCGCTCGCGGAGCGCGTCGAGCAGGATCGCCCGGCGGGTGGCATCCACCCGGTATCCCGTGGTGTCGAAGCCCCACAGGCGCAGCGCTCCGCCGGGGTACACCTCGAACAGGCGCCCCTCGGCGGCGCGGTCGACGCCGACACCGGCCGCGGCCAGACGGTGCAGCAGTCCGGCGCCGCGCAGGGCGGTCACCCCCAGCCGGTCGGTCGAGACGCTGAGCGGCCAACGGCCGATGCGCTCGCGCACGACGTGGTCGGTGTGACGGTAGACCAGCGGGCGGCGCCAGGCCGCGTGCCCCTCGACGGGTCCCGATGCGGGGACCCCGACGACGTGGTGCGCGGCGACGAAGTCGACGAACGCGTCGGGCCAGCCGAGCGGGCAGTCCACACCGAGCCACGCGTCGCCAGAGGTGACGGATGCCACGATGTCGGCATCCTGGATCCCGATCTCGAGCCGCGTCAGGCGGGCCGAGCCGTCGGCCCACACGATCTCGGCGAGGGCCGTCCCGGGGGCTTCGGCGGCGAGGTCGACTCCGATGGTTCTCACCGACAGGAGCCTAGGCCGCTTCGGCCCCCGGCAGGCCGCGTGCACAGGTCGCCTCCGCGGGCAACACACCCCGAAAAGCGGTGCCGACCTGCGAGGATCGACGCATGGCAGACGAGGACCTCCCCGATTCGCTGGAGCCGGCGATCGACGTCCCGCCGCGCGACGAACCGCCACCGCCGCCGACCCCGAGGGGCGATCTGCGCGCCGCGTCGATCATCGCGATCGTGACGGGCGTCATCGTCATCGGGTGGTACCTCTTCGTCGTGACCGTCAGCACGGTGTCCGAGCTGCAGCAGTTGGCGTGGATCCAGATCGGCATGTGGGTGCTCGCCGCGGTGTCGACGGTGTGCGGCATCCTGAGCCTCAACGCGCGCATGGCGCGCGAACTCGCGGCGGCGGGGTTCATCGCGGGTGTCGCCGCCGGGTTGCTCTCGATCTCGATCGGCTTCTTCAGCGGGCTCGAGCTGCTCAACTGACGCGGGGCGGAATGCCGCCGACGGCGACGGGGTTCGACCCCTCATGACGTCGGCGACCGCCCTGGAACGTGCCCTGTCGACGATCGACGTGCGTCCGGGCCGCGCGCGGCAGCGCACGTTGGCCCCCGCGCAGCACCTCGATCTGTCGCGCGGAGCGGCCGCGCTGGTGTTCGTGCGCTCCGGTGAGCTGACCGGACGCGTCGCTCGGCACTCGGCGTGCGCGGTCGATGCGTCGTCGGGTGCCGCCGACGACCTGGTCGGCGAGCGGGATCGCACGCTCCTCGCCGGAGACGCTCTCGTGTCCCTTGGATGCCATGGCCTCGCGCTCACCTCGCAGTCCGGCGCAGAGGTGATGGTCGTCCCCCTCGAGGTGGCCCCCTCGGCCGGCGTCCGCGCGCTTCCCTCCCTGGTGTTCGTCAGCGGTTTCGCCGCGGCGGAACCGGCGGCCGCGGGTCTCGCCGCCCACCTGGGTCTTCCCTCGCCTACCGAGCGCGAGGGCGACGAGACGATCTGCACGCTCATGGTGACGACCGTTCTGCTGTCGGCGTTGCGCTTGTGGGCGTCGCGCGATCGGGCGAGGGCGTGGCCTCCGCAGACGGACGACCCCTTCTTGTCGCGCGTGGTCGCCGCCGTCGACCGCGACCCCGGCCGGGAGTGGACCCTGGGGCAGCTGGCGTCATTGGGCGCGATGTCGCGCTCGACCTTCGCCGCGCGGTTCCGCGAGGTGTTCGAGACGTCGCCCGCTTCGTACGTTACCGAGGTGCGGATGCGCCGCGCGAAGGAGCTCCTGGAGGCGGGGACCCCGGTCTCGGAGACCTCGCGCGCCCTCGGCTACGCGTCCGACGAGGGGTTCCGCCGCGCGTTCCGCCGCCACACGGGCGTGGCCCCGTCGGAGTGGCGGTCGGGGCACCGGTCGCTGGCGGGATGAGGGCCGCGGGCGCGCGGCGACACGCGCCCGCGGCCCTCCGTCGGTCATCCCCCCGTCGAACGCCGTTCCCGCAC
>NZ_QAJB01000463.1:8379-16357 GCF_003061325.1 Microbacterium sp. HMWF026 | reverse complement strand
ACGCGGCACCGACGATCAGGAGCGCGGCGCCGATGGCATCCACCGTCACGACTCCGGCGGCGTCGACGAGCAGTCCACCGAGGCCCGCCGCGATCGTGATCGCGAGCTGGAAACCCGTGACGACCAGGCTGCCGCCCGCCTCGAGACGGTCGGGCATGCGGTGCCCGACCCAGGTGTTCACGATGATCAACCACGACGAGAAGAAGAACCCCCACACGCCGACCGCGATCGCCACCGGGATCACCGCCGTCGGCAGGACCACGATCGTGGCGATGGCGAGGGCGATCACCACCGGCCCGACGAGGGCGAGACGACGGAACGCCCGGTCGACCACGACCCCGACGGCGATGTTTCCCACGAACCCGCCGACACCGAACAGGGCGAGCAGCAGCACGATGGTGCCCGCGTCGACGTCGGGGATGCGTTCCAGAGCCAGACGCACGTAGGTGTAGGCGAGAAAGTGCCCGAGGACCACGAGCACGTGACCGAGCATCCCCCCGGTCACCCCGGGGCGACGGAGGGTGTCGAACAGGATGCCGAGGCTCGACGCGGCGGCCGGCGGGACGGGCGGCAGCGCGACGCGGACGGCGACGCCCACCAGCGCCGTGACCACCGCGACCAGGAGGAACGCCAGCCGCCAGTCGAGCGCCTCGCTCAGCGCGACGCCCAGGGGAACGCCCGCGACGGTGGCGAGCGACAGGCCCGCGGAACCGAACATCATGGCGCGGCCGATGCGCTCGGGACTCGACAGCCGCGCGGCGACCGTGATCGACATGGACCAGAAGGCGCTGATCGCCGCGCCGAGCAGGAACCGCGCGGCGAGGATGGCGAGCAGGCTCGGCGCCATCGCGACGACCAGGCTCGACAGGGCGGCCGACGCGGCGGCGCCGACGAGAAGCGTGCGGCGGTCGAGGCGCGGCAGCAGCAGCCCGACGGTCGGGGCGAACAGCAGGCCCGCGAGCGCGGTGACGGTAACGGTCTGCCCGGCCTGGCCGGGAGTGATTCCGAGCGAGGCGGCCATCTCGGTGAGGACGCCGTTGGGGAGGAACTCCGCCGTGACGAGCAGGAAGCTCATCAGCATCACGACGACGAGCCCGCCGTATCGCATCGAGGGTGGGACGGTGAAGGGGGTCGGAACGGGTGCGGTCGTGGTCATGATCCGATGCTCCCCGCCCGCGTGATCGGGCGCCGGGCCGATCGTCCACGGCATCCGACCGATCGTCCGCGACCGTCGCTCAGAGGAACGGCGCCGGCCCCACGTATCGCGCCGCGGGGCGGATGATCTTGCCGTCCCGCGACTGCTCGAGGACGTGCGCCGTCCAACCGATCGTGCGGGCGAGGGCGAAGGTCGGGGTGAACATCTCGCGCGGGATGCCGCACTGCTCCATCACCACCGCGGCGTAGAACTCGACGTTGGCGTGCAGGGGACGCTCGGGGCGCCGCGCGGCGAGCTGCCGCTCGGCCTCGCGCTGGAAGGCCAGCGCCCGCGCGACCCGCTCACCGCCGAACCCCTCGGCGACGCCGCGCAGCAGCTCCGACCGGGGGTCGGTCGTGCGGTAGACGGCGTGACCGAAGCCCATCAGGCGTCGACCCGCGTCGAGCTCGGCCGTGATCCACGCCGCGGGGTCGTCGCCCGCGCGGTCGAGGCTGTCGAGTGCGCGGGCGGGCGCGCCGCCGTGCAGGGGGCCGGCGAGAGCGCCGAGTGCGCCGCAGAGGCAGGATGCCATGTCGGCCCCGGTCGAGGCGATGACCCGGGCCGTGAAGGTCGAGGCGTTGAAGCCGTGGTCCATCGTCGCGACGAGGTAGGCCGTCAGCGCCCGTACGTGCGCGTCGTCGGGGCGGCGTCCGGTGACGTGTTCGAGGTAGTCGGCGACGAGCCCGCGCCCGGTGGGGGTGAACCCGGGGGCGAGGGCGAGCGGCGCGAGGGCGGCGAAGGCGACCGCCTCGTCGACCCGGGCGGCCTCGTCGAGGTCGTACAGGGCCGCGGAACGGCGGACGGATGCCGCGAGCGTCCACGTCGCGCGCAGGACGGACAGGGGTTCGTCGGCGTGACTGCGCACGGCGGCGACGAGCCCCGGCATCCGTTCATCCTCCTGCGCGCGGGCGATGCGCGTCGCGAAGGAGGAGCGCTCGGCGTCGTCCGGGAGGTGCCCGAGGACGAGCAGGTGCCAGACGTCCTCGACGGTGCGCGTGCGTGCGAGTTCGACGGCCGAGTGGCCGCGGTAGTGGAAGAAGCCGGCGTCGCCGTCGACGTCGCCGACGGACGTTTCGGCCGCGACGACGCCGTTGAGGCCGCGGGGGACATCGATCAGCTCGCTCATGCGCTCAGTGTGCGAACATGACCGCGACAGCGTCAACGTTGATCGGATCAAGATGACCGCACCCCTCCCCCGCCTCACCGCCGCGCAGACCGCCGCCCGTCTGGACGTGAAGCCCGAGACGGTCTACGCCTACGTATCGCGCGGCCTGCTGCACCGCGAGCGCGACGCGCACGGATCGACGTTCGACGCGCTCGAGGTCGAGGCTTTCGCGTCCGGCCGGCGACGCGTGGCCGCTCGGACGCCGGCGCACCCCACCGTCGGAATGCCCCTCGGCGTCGTGCAGACCGATGTCGCCGACATCGAGGACGACGAGCTGCTCTACCGCGGGCGCCGCGCGCGCGACCTGATCGACCGCCCGTTCGCCGAGGTCGTCGCGTGGCTGTGGGATGCCGAACGACTCGACGCCCCGGACACCGCGATCGGCAGCGCCCGCGCCGTGGTCGACGCCCTGCCGTTGCACGCCGGAGCCATGGACCGCCTGCGCGCCGCGCTCACCGGCTTCGCCGCCGACGACCCGTTGCGCCACGACACGTCGGCCGCGACCCTGCACCGCATCGGGTGGACCCTGCTGACCGGGCTGCCGGTCGCCCTCGGCGGCGATCCGCACCCCGACCTCGCGCGCTCGCTCGTCACCGCGTGGGCGCCCGGCGCACCGGCCCCCGTGATCGACGCCGTCAACGCTGCGCTCGTGCTGCTGATCGACCACGACCTGGCCGTGTCGACCTTCGCCGCCCGGGTCGCCGCGTCGGCTCGCGCCGACGCCTACGCCGCCGTCGGCGCCGCCCTCGGTGCGGCCGACTCCCCGCTGCACATCTCTGCCGCCACCCGCACCGCACGACTGCTCACGCGGGTGCGTCGCGGCATGGACCCCGAACGGGCGCTGACCGAGGCGCTGCAGGACGGAAACGGCATCCCGGGCTTCGGTCACCCCCTCTACCGCGACATCGACGATCGCGCCGACGCACTGTTCCCCCTGCTCGGGGCCCTCCCGGACGGGGAGGGGACGATGGATGCCGTGGCCCGGCTGCGCGCGGTCGTCTCGGATCGCGCCCGCCTGCAGCCCAACATCGACCTCGCCCTCGCCGCACTGGTGTCGGGCGCGCGTCTGCCCGACGATGCCGCGAGCACGATCTTCGTGCTGGGCCGCATCGCCGGATGGGTCGCCCACATCGGGGCGGAGTACGCCGAGCCCGCGATGCGGCTGCGCCCGCGCGGAGAGTACGTGGGGCCGTGATGCTGCGTCGATATCTCGCCATCGCTCTTCTCGTGGTCGCCGTCGCGAGCGCAGCGGGCTGCGCGCCCACGCCACACGAACCCGGGGGGAACGAAATGACGAATGGACGAGCCGAGAAGCAGGGCGACGGCACACTTCGCGCCGACCTCGCGCCCATCGCCGAGCGCTACCCCCAGCTCGCGTCGGCCGAGTCGATCACCTGGATGGGGGGCACGACCGGGACGTCCGACATCGGGCCGACGACGTACTGGGTGGACGTCGTTGCGGTCATCCCGCAATCCGAGGTCGACACACTGCGAGCGACGGGGGAGCTCGATTCGGTGAAGGTCCCCGAGATGGTGTCGGGCATGCAAGACGAATTGCCGGCCGGACCCTTCGAGGGCAGTCCCGCGCTGGACGAGCTCTTCTCAACGGACGGACACAGCGCGACCGTCGCCCTGGACCCCCGCGCACGCACGATCGTGCTGTCCGGGCTCTTCGAGTAGCGCGGCCGGATGGGTCCCGTCGGCGCTGCAGGCGGACCGGGCGAACAGGCTGCCCCCGAGGGGTGAAAAGTAGGAGGATGCCGCGGAGTTAGCCAGGCGCCTGGCTAGGTTCTCGCCATGATGTACAACGTCTTAGAGGCCCGGAACAACCTCTCGCGGCTGATCGCCGACGCCGAGTCGGGGACGGAGGTCACTCTCGCGAGACGGGGAGTTCCCGTGGCACGGATCGTTCCTTTCGCCGCGACTGAACCTTCTCGGAACGCCTTCGCGGCGTGGCTGCGCGAGAATCCGCTGACGCCCGAATCGGCCCGCCCCATCGAAGAAATCGATCGCATCATCGCCGAGAACCGGATCGCGGGAGGGTGATCTATGTCGACAGCTGCTTGGTGATCTACGCGGTCGAGCGCGACGACGACCTCGGTGACCGGACGCGCCGGGTGCTCGCCGAGACGGACTCACCGCTGGCCGCGAGCCCTCTCGTCATGCTCGAAGCCATGGTCGGACCGATGCGCGGAAGGCACGCAGAAGCGCAAATGCGCATGTGGAGCACCTTCCGCCGATTCGAGATGCTTCCGGTCGAGCCCGACGCGTACCTCGGGGCGGCGCGCCTGCGAGCGAGAAACCCGACTTTGCGGACATCGGACGCCCTTCACCTCGCCGTCGCGCAGCTTGCGGGGTGCTCGCGCCTCTGGACCAACGACTCGCGCCTGGCCGCCATCGCACCAGAGTTCGCCGTCGACGCTCTCAGGTCGGCCTGACCCTCAGCGGGCCGCGCCGACGAGCGCCAGCACGCTCCGCAACCCCTCCGACGTGCCGGGCCAGTGCCGCTCGATCGCCGGACGCCCCGCGTGACGGATGGCGAAGCGCAGGGCCATCACCACCACGATCGCGTCGTCGGCGTAGCCGATCACGGGCACGAAGTCGGGGATCAGGTCGATCGGCGAGAGCAGGTAGACCAGCAGTCCACCGAGCCACCATCGCGTTGCGCGGGGTACCGAGGGGTCGGCGACCAGGCGACGGACGAGCCGCACGACGTCGGGCGCGAGCCGCAGCACGGCGCGCCAGTCGACCGAGCCGCCGGACCGCCGCTGCTGCACCCACAGCACGATGATGAGGGCGAGCCACAGCACGACCAGCCCGGCGACGACGCCCAGCACGACGATCAGCCACTCAGGCACGGGGCGTCAGCGGTTCTCCCAGTCGCGGGCCATCTCGACCACGGCGGCGACGGCCTTCTCGGTGTCGGCGGGCGACCCGCCGGCACGGCCGGCGACCAAACCCGCGACGAACGCGCTGAGGGGCGCCGCGGGACGGGCGACGCCGTTCGCGACGTCGCGGGCGAGGTCGAGGATCAACGACACCGGGATGTCTCCGCGGGTCAGGCCGAAGCGCTGGGCGAGCGCCGCGCTCCAGTCGTCGAGCGCCTCGGGCGGCAGGGTACGGGATTCGGTCATGGCTCCTCCTCGGGCCTCTCGCAGATCGTCCCACGTATCGACGTCGCGGGTCAGGTCGGCATCCACGGTGATCGAGGCGATCTCGAGCCCGCCCAGCAGCGCGTGCATCGACGCGTCGCGCCCCGCGGCCGGAAGGGCGGATGCCACCTCCCGCACCGCCGCGGCCCGGTACCGGCCCATGAGCCCCTGCCGGCGCCCGTCGTCGAGGCACACCCCGTCGACGCCGGGGGCCAGCGGCGCGGCGAGCCGCGACATCACCTCGGCGGGCGCGACGGTGTCGCACGCCAGGATGTAGAGGTCGTCGGCATCCACTTCTGGCAGGGCGGCGACGATGGCCGCGACCGGTCCGCCGAAGGGAGGGTCCTCGCGCACCCACGTCACGTCGAGCGCCCCGTCGAGCACCGGGGCCACGACGACGACGCGTCGCGCTCCCGCCCGGCGGACCGCGGTGACGGCGGCCGACAGCAGCGTCGCCCCGCCCACCTCGAACAGGGGTTTGACGGCGCCGCCGACGCGGCTGGCGCGTCCGCCGGCGAGCAGGATCGCGTCGACGGTCACCACAGGGCGACCGTCACGAGGGCATCGGGTGGCAGGTCGTCCGCGCGCGAGGGGATGACGGCGAGACCCTCGGCCTCGCCGAAACCTCTCGTTCCGCGCGGGGTCGGCGTCGCCCGCCACCTCTCGGGGTCGGACCGGTCCAGCGACACGGGCACGTATTGCGTCCGGCCCGGTCGCGCGCGCCAGCCCCCGGCGAGCGCGACGCGCACCTGGGAGCGCGCGAGCTCGACGTCTCCCTCGAGGGCGCGCAGGGCGGGACGGACGAACAGTTCGAACGACACCGCGGCGCTGACGGGATTGCCCGGCAGGCCGAACAGCAGCGTCCCCGCCGCCGTGCGTCCGAAACCCTGCGGCTTGCCCGGCTGCATGCGCACGCGCTCGAAACGCATGAGGTCGCCGAGCGTGTTCTTGACCACCTCGTAGGCGCCGGCGCTCACGCCGCCCGAGAACACCACGACATCGGCTCCGGCCGCCTCGGCCGCCGCGATCGCCGCGCGCGGGCCCTCGCCCTCGTCGCCGACGCTCGTGCGCAGCACCACCTCGGCGCCGGTTTCTTCGGCCAGCCCGGCGAGCAGCACGCTGTTGGACTCGGGGATCTGCCCGCGTCGCATCGGTGCTCCCGCGACGACCAGCTCCGAACCGGTCGAGACGACGGCCACGCGCGCGGCGCGCGACACCGAGACGGTGCCGACCCCGGATGCCGCGATCGCGCCGATCCGCCCGGCGGTCAGGCGCACGCCCGCGCCGACGACGAGGTCGCCGGCCCGCACGTCCGAGCCCCGGCGACGGATGTGCGCCCCGGCGCGCGGGGGAACGACGATCTCGACCGGCGAGAGGCCGCCCGCGAGGCCGTGCACGGTGTCTTCGAACGGCACGACCGCCGTCGCGTCGGTCGGTACGGGCGCCCCCGTCATGATGCGGGCGGCGTCGGCGGCATCCATTCGCGGGTCCTGCTCGGTGCCCGCCGGCAGGTCTGCCACCACCCGCAGGGTCGCCGGGCGGTCGAGGTCGCGCACCGCGAAGCCGTCCATCGCCGAGGAGTCGAACGCCGGCACGTCGACGGCGGCATGCACGGGATGCCGCAGCACCCGCCCCCGGGCCGCGGCCACGTCACGCGACTCGGCATCCAGCGGACGCACCGCCTCCAGGACGGCGGCGAGGTGCGCGGCGACGTCGATCACGCGCGGCGTCCGGCGAGGGTGGGGGCCATGGTCCCAGCGTAGGCGCGGGCGCAAGCCGTGCGGTCGGCGGCGGGGCGCTGGCTACGGTGGCGGCATGGACGGCTTGACCTACACCGAGGTCGGTGCGACGGCCGGCGAGATGCCCCCGGGCTATCACCACGTGCGCGCGCGCCGCGTCGTGGGTCACGGCCGCGCGGATTTCGAACGCGCGACCGACGCCCTGCTCGCCGGTGAGGCCCAACGCCGTGCCGGGGCGCGCGTGACGCTGAGCGAGACGCCGATGCGCACCGGTACGCGCGTGACGATGCGGCTGGGGATCTTCCGCATCCCGTGTCTGGTCGTCTGGGCCGAGCGCACCGACACCGTCGCGGGCTTCGCCTACGGCACGCTTCCCGGTCACCCCGAGCGCGGCGAGGAACGCTTCACCCTGACGCTTCAGCCAACCGGCGAGGTGGTGTTCGACATCGCCGCATTCTCGGCCCCGGGCCGCTGGTTCACGCGCGTCGGCGCTCCGCTGGGCCGGCTCGTGCAGGCGTGGATGACGCGGCGGTACCTGCGCGCGCTCGATTCCTGAGCCGGCGCGGCGGAGCCGCCCCGCGGGGTCGACCGAGCGCGCTGCTATCTCACGAAACCACGCCGCTGGCAACGCCCTCGACGTCAAGTGGTCGCTTCTCGACCCTGGCGAAGCGCTTCTCGACGACGAGACGCCGCGCGAGAGGAGAAGACCATGAACGACATCACCCCC
>NZ_QAJB01000463.1:4901-8320 GCF_003061325.1 Microbacterium sp. HMWF026 | reverse complement strand
GGTGAAGTACAACCGCCGCGAGGCGATCGCCGGATACCTGTTCATCTCGCCCTGGATCGTCGGGTTCCTCGTCTTCACGGCCGGGGCGATGATCTACAGCCTCGTCATCTCGTTCTCGAGCTACAACCTCGCGACGAACTCCGCGCGGCCGGTCGGCACGTCGAACTACGCGCAGCTGTTCGAAGACCCTCGGGTGGCCGTCTCACTCGGCAACACCCTGTTCTACGCGGTCATGGCGGTGCCGCTCGAGATCGCCTTCGCGCTGTTCCTCGCGCTGCTGCTGAGCCGGGTGGGGCGGGGCGCGGGCGTCTTCCGCACGCTCTACTACCTGCCGAAGATGACCCCGGCGGTGGCGACCGCAGCCGTGTTCTTCCTGCTGCTGAACGGCAACTCAGGGGCGATCAACCGCGCGCTGGGCGCGATCGGCATCCCGGGGCCGCAGTGGTTGGTCGACCCCGCGTGGGTCAAACCGAGCATCGTCATCATGGCGCTGTGGACGGTCAGCGGCACGATGGTGATCTTCCTCGCGGCGTTGAAGAACGTCCCGGTCGACCTGTACGAGGTCGCGCAGATCGACGGCGCCGGTCCCGTGCGCCGGTTCTTCTCGATCACGCTGCCGATGATCTCGGGGGCGATGTTCTTCAACGTCATCGTGCTGACCATCGCGGCGTTCCAGGTGTTCGACCAGGCCTACCTGCTGTTCTGGCGCGACCAGAGCAACGCCTCGCCCGAGGCGTCGCTGTTCTACGCGATCTACCTCTTCCAGCAGGCGTTCCGTCAGTTCGACTTCGGTTTCGCCGCGGCCATGGCGTGGCTGCTGTTCGTCATCATCCTGCTCATCACCCTCGTGCAGGTGCGCCTCGGCAATCGCTTCGTCTACTACGAGGGAGACCGTTGATGACCGGCACCCTGCAGACCCCGGGCGTCGCGCAGGCGAAGCCCGAGCTCGCGGCATCCGCCACCCGGCCCCCGCGGTGGCGCCGCGTCCTGTCGCAGCCGAAGACCCTCGCCGGGCGCGTGGTGCTCGCGGCCGTGCTCGTGCTGTTCGCCCTGTTGTTCCTCTACCCCTTCGCGTGGCTGCTCGCGGCGAGCTTCAAGCCGCGCGGCGAGGTGTTCGACAACGCGCTGATCCCGAAGACCTTCACCCCCGGCAACTACGCCGAGGTGTGGAACCAGCTGCCCTTGCTCAGCTGGATGTTCAACAGCGTCTCGATCGCGCTGCTCGCGGCGACCACCGTCGCGGTGATGAGCTCGATCGTCGCCTTCGGCTTCGCGTACTTCCGCTTCCCCGGCCGAAGACTCCTGTTCGGGCTGGTGCTGGCGACCATGATGCTGCCGGGTGCGGTGACGATGATCCCGATCTACCTCATCTGGAAAGAGACCGGGCTGCTCGGCACCTGGGTGCCGCTGTGGGGCATGAACCTGTTCGGCAGCGCCTTCTACATCTTCTTGCAGCGGCAGTTCTTCCTGGGCGTGCCGCGCGAGCTGTTCGAGGCGGCACGGCTCGACGGATGCAGCGCCTGGGGGCTGTTCTGGCGCATCGCGATGCCCCTGTCGATCCCCTCGTTCATCATCGTGTTCCTGTTCGAGTTCCAGGCCAGCTGGAACAACCTGCAGGCCGCGCTCATCTACCTCAACGCCGGGTCGGTCGAGGAGTTCACCGCCCCGCTCGGCATCGCCTACGCCATGACCAAGTACAGCCCCAGCGCGGGCGGTCAGGGCGACTACCAGTACGTCATGGTCGCTTCGCTCCTGGTGACCCTGCCGATGCTCCTCATCTTCGCCTTCGGCCAGCGGTACTTCGTCGAGGGCGTCGCCACCCAGGGCCGCAAAGGCTGACCCATCCCCCCGTCCCGAAAGGACCTCTCATGCGCACACGCACACTCGCCGGTGTCGTCGCCGGCGCGGCATCCCTCGCCCTTCTCACCTCGTGCAGCGGAGGAGGGGGATCCGATCCGGCCGCCGACGTCGACTTCTCGGCCGCGCCGACCGGAACCCTCGCCGCGTGGGGCTTCGAGAACGCCGACGACGTGGGTCAATCTCGTCTCGACTTCGCCGCCGGCCAGCTGCCCGACGTCGAGGTGACCCTGGATGCCACGGCCTTCGACGCCCAGAAGTTCACGACCCGCATCGCCGGCGGCGACGTGCCCGACGTCGTGCAGATGGACCGCCGCTACGTCACCACCTACGCCGCACAGGGCCTGCTGATGCCGCTCGACGCGTGCTTCGAGGCGCAGAGCGTCGATCCGCAGCAGCGGTGGTACGCCAACGTCGTCGACGACGTCACATACGAGGATGCCGTCTACGCGGCGCCGCAGTTCTACCAACCGCCCGCGATCCTGCTGAACATGAACGTGTTGAACGAGGCCGGGGTGACCCCCGAGCAGTTCGACACGTCCGACCTGGACGGCCTGCTCGCCGCGATCGCGAAGATCTACCAGGGTTCGGGCGGATCCCCCACGCGTCTGGGTTTTGACCCGGTCGCGACGGGCCAAGGCGGCCTGTGGGTGCTCGGGATGGGTGGGCAGCTCACCGACGACACGGGCAAGCCGACGCTCGACGACCCCGCGAACGCCGCCGGCATCGACGCGTTGAAGGAGATCACCGACGCGCAGGGTGGATACGCCGCCGTCAAGAGCTTCACCGACTCGTTCGACACCTTCGGCGACGCGAACCAGTTCGCGCAGAACCAGGTCGGGGCGCAGGTGGCGAACCAGTGGTACCCGAACGTGCTCAGCGCCTCGCGCGACCGGATCTCGCTGCAGGCCGTTCCGTTCCGGGATGCCGAGGGCCAGCCGTTCTCGCTCGCCTCGGGTACGGCATTCGTCATCCCGGCGGGGGCGAAGAACCCCGCGGCGGCCTGCGCGTGGATGAACGACCTGACCTCGACCGACGCCTGGATGGCTGCCGGCGCCGCGCGCGCCGCGACCATCCAGAGCAAGGACGGACTGAACACGGGCCTGTTCACCGGATCGCCCGAGGCGGACGAGATGATCCGCTCGACGTACGTGAAGCCGACCGGCGACAGCGGGTTCGACCAGGTCATCTCGACCTACTACGACGTGGTCGGCTCCGGCCGGTCGTTCGGTTCGTCGCCCGCGGGCCAGGACATCCAGAACGAGCTCAACAACGCCATCACCGCCGCCCTGCTCGGCGACAAGACGACCGAGCAGGCCCTGGCCGACGCCCAGCAGGCGGCGCAGCGCGCCTTCGACAAGGCGACCGCGGGCTGATCCTTCCGGAAGACCGAAGGGCGCCCCGGCCGCAGCCGGGGCGCCCTTTCGCGTCTCGAGGTCAGGAGCGGGGGCGCTCGTCCTCGACCACGGCCTGGACGTCGTCCGTGGCCGGCGTCTTGTCGTCACCGCGCACCTCGTCGGCGGCGATGGCGATGTCGACCGCGGCGTCCTGCAGTGCCTCGG
>NZ_QAJB01000463.1:0-4860 GCF_003061325.1 Microbacterium sp. HMWF026 | reverse complement strand
CGCCGGCTCGACCGGCTCGGCCTCGACGTCGGCGCGGCGGGCGCGCGACGTCCCGTCGGCGGACTCGGCGAACGCTGCGGCGATCCCCGCGGTTCGCGCCGCGACGGCATCCGTCGTCTCGTCGATCTTCTGCGACGCGTCGGCGGCCTTCTCGCGGATGACCGCGCCGGCCTGGTCGGCCTTCTCGCGGACGGCGGCCTTGGCCTCGCCCGCCTTCTCGCCGACCGCCGCGGTCGCGGCATCCACCTTCTCCTGCGCCTCGTCGACCGGATCGCGGTCGAACGGACCGAACACGCCCGTCACGATGACGTCGACGTCCACGCGGCCGCGGCCCAGGGGCCGCAGGGCGTCGCGCACGGCGCTGCGCACCGCGTCGGACACGTCGTGCAGCTTGTGGGGATAGTCGACGACGAGCGAGATGGTCGCGGTGACGGAGTCCGCGCGATCGGTGTCGATCTTGACGCCCGGGACCGTGCTCGCCAGTCCCACCCGCTCGCGGACAGCGTCGGACGCGCGGCCGAGGAGGCTCCCCAGCGCGTGCACTCCGGGCACCGAGCCCGCGGCGGTCGCCGCGAGGCTCGCGGCGGCGTCGAGGTCGGGCGGATCGATGGTCGAATCGGTGGTGGTCATGACGTCTCCTCGTGGGGGTTCAGTGCACGCGGGTGTTGTCGCGTGCGAGCTTGGCGCGCAGGCCCGAGTGGATCGAGATGTAGGCGCGCACGTTCTGACCCGTGAGCGCGGCCAGGTTGGTCACGAGGGTGTCGACGTGCTCGGCCACCTGACGGGGCGAGGTGTTCTGACGGGGGGTGACCGCGACGTGCAGCACAGACTCGTTCTTGATCTCGCCGGCGCTGATGCGCGACGAGAGGATCTCGTCACGGTCGCCGAGGGCGTTCTTGAGCGCCTCCGACGCGAAGTCGTCGGTCACGGTGATGCGACCGGCGTCGTTCGCGCTGCCGGTGGACTGCAGCGGCGCCTGGCGGCGACCGCGGACGGCGGATGCCGCGAGGGCGATGAGGATGATCGCGAGCACCACGAAGGCGGCGACGGCTCCCCAGCCGGCGGAGTCACGGCCCAGGCCCTGGAGCCAGCCCTGGAATCCCCCCATGACCGAGGTCCAGGTGTCGGTTCCCCCGGGCAGCAGCCCGACGGCGAGCGCGAGAGCGCCCAGGCCCAGCAGCACCACGGCGACCAGGAAGAGCAGGAAGCGGTTCAGACCGCGACGCGTCGCATTCATCAGGACTCCTTGGTGTCGGGTCGCTGCACCCGCAGGCGGGTGCGCACGGCGGGCGTGAGCTTGTAGGCGGTGACCTCTTCGTCGACGATGCGGCGCAGCTGCGCCTCGTCGACCGGGATGCCGACCGGCGGGCGCACGGTCACATCGACCGAGCGGTGGGCGACGCCCACGACGATGTCGTCACGGGCGATGCCGGACTCGTTGCTGAGATGCTGCGCCAGAGCGGAGGCGACCACGCCGTTGTCGACGACGACGGCACGCTCGCCCCACGCCATCTCGTGACGCGAGAGGCGGCCGGGCTTGAGCGCGAGCACGAGCACGATGAGCCCGAGCAGGGCCAGCACGACGCCGCCGACGATGAAGGCGACCGGCATCAGAGCGGTCGGCGCGGCGACGACCGCGTTCAGCGCCTCGCCGGGGGCGACCAGCAGCGGCCGGGCTCCGGTGAGGTTGAGGATGATCTCGACCGCGGCGTACGCCAGGACGAGCAGCAGCAGCACGACCACGACGAGCATGGCGACGGTGCGCGGGGAGTGCGTCTCGCGACGCACGACGGTGCGAAGCACGGTGTCAGTCATCACAGCACTCGCTTTCGTTGGGGAAGGGTGGCGCCCGAGATGGTCAGGTCGACGCGCGAGATCTCGCGGCCGAACAGGTGCGCCAGGCGCGAGCGGATCTCGCTCTGAGCGGCGGTGGCCGCCTCGAGCACGGGGGTGGCGGAGCGCACGGCCTCGGTGTCATCGAGGCGCGGCACCGGGAACGGCGTCGACACGCGCACGGCGGCCGTGTCGCGGGCCGCCACGATCTCGACGCGGACGCTCTTGGCATCCACCCCGATGATGTCGGCGGCGGCGCGCTCGGCCGTCTTCTGCAGCACGCGGTCGGCGATGTTCACGTGGCCGGCGGGGAGGCCGGGGCCGGCAACCGCGGTGCGGTTGCCGACCCCGGGCGAAGCGGTGACGGTGGTCACGACGTGCTCCGCCCCGAGAAGGCGTTGACGATGTTGCGGAAGTCGAGCTCACCCGAGGTGATGCGCGCGACGACCACGCCGATCGCCATGAACAGGGCCACGAGGATGAAGCCCCAGAAACCGAAGATCAGGGCACTGAGGGCCAGGACGAGCCCGACCAGGGCGCCCTTCGTCGTGGCGCTCAACGGACGCGCTTCTCGTCGTCGCTGTTGTTGTTGTCGTCGTCACCGGGGATGTGCACGTCGTTGACGTCCACGTTCACCTCGACGACCTCGAGACCCACGAGGCGGCTGATCGCACCGGCGACGCGGCCACGGACCTGGTCGGCGACCTCCTGGATCGGGGCACCGTACTCGACGACGATCGTGATGTCGGCAGCGGCCTGGCTCTCGCCGACCTCGACCTTGACTCCCTGCGTCAGGTCGGTGGCGTTGATGGCGTCGCGGATGGCGCCGAGGGCACGGGCTCCGCCGCCACCCAGCGCGTACACGCCGTTGACCTCACGGGCCGCGATGCCGGCGACCTTGGCGACGACGCCGTCGGCGATCGTGGTCTTGCCCTCGGTGTGGGCCTCCTCGCCGCGGGCGCCGAGGGGACGGTTCACGCGCGACGCCGCCTGGGGGACGTTCTGCGCAGCGGGAGTGGTGGGGGCGTTCTCAGCCATGTCGGTGCCTTTCGAGTGTCGGTGACCCGGTTGCTCCGGGGTGGGCGCTTCGGCCTACACCACTAAGACGTACCGGGCGGGGGAATCGTCACGCCGGGATTGAAAAAGTTCGGCGGATGTGTATCCACGTGCATGTTGATCGGGCCCTTTTCGGCGGGATGCCGAGGCGCTCGCGCGCCCCTGGATCGATCATCGTCGGCCGTCAGGATCGCCCCGTTGCAACCGCAGCCTCGCGGACCGGGCCGGGTCGTTCGGCTCCGGCCGGTCTCGTGCGCGCGCGCCGGGCGTACGCTCGACCCATGTCCCCCACCTCTTCGCCGGCGCGGTCCTGACGTGGGCCGCCTCACCGCCTCGCGTCGCGTCACCCGCATCACCCTCGAGGGCGCGAACCGACAGAGACCGGATGCCGTGGCCGTCGAGGAGCCGCTCGAGATCCGCGTCGCGGGCTCGCCGCTCGCGGTGACCATGCGCACGCCCGGCCACGACGTCGAGCTGGCGGCCGGCTTCCTGGTGTCGGAGGGGGTGATCAGCCGCGGCGAGCAGTTCGCGCGGGCGATCCACTGCGGCGGTCCCGGAACGGGCGGCGCCGACGGCAACACCTACAACGTGCTCGACCTGACCCTGGCGCCGGGCGTGGCCCTGCCCTCCCCCGACATCGCCCGCTCGTTCTACACGACGAGCTCGTGCGGGGTGTGCGGCACCGCGTCGATCGAGGCGGTCGAGAAGGTGTCTTCCTACGACGTCTCGAGCGACCCGGTGTCGGTCAGCGCCCACGACATCGCGGCGTTCCCCGACCGCCTGCGCGCCGAGCAGAAGACGTTCGACAAGACCGGCGGCCTGCACGGCGCCGCGCTCTTCGACGTCGCCTCGGGCGAACTCCTCGTCGCGCAGGAGGACGTCGGCCGCCACAACGCCGTCGACAAGGTCGTCGGCTGGGCCCTGCTGAACGATCTTCTGCCCCTGCGCGGCACCGTGCTGCAGGTGTCGGGCCGCGTGAGCTTCGAGTTGGTGCAGAAGGCGGTGATGGCCGGCATCCCCGTCCTCTCCGCCGTCTCGGCACCCTCGTCGCTGGCGATCGAGCTCGCCGAACGCGCGGGGCTGACGCTGGCCGCGTTCGTCCGCGGCTCGAGCATGAACCTGTACACGCGGGCGGATCGCATCATCGCCCCGGCCACAACCCCCGCGACAGAAGAAGTCGCAAGCGTACGCTGACGTCAGTGCGCACGGTGTGTGGATGCCACCGACTCGGCGCCGGAATCCACGGAGGTCAACATGGGTGAATCGTTCGGGCTGATGACCGAGGAGCCCCGCCAGGGCGGCCTCGGGCCGACCTCGACCGGGGAGTGGTCGAGCACCGGCCCCTACGAGCACCCCGCCGCCGGGTGGGGCGCCGCGATGACCGTCGGCAAGGTGCTGCTGGAGCAGCGTCAGCCCGTCGCCGGCACCAAGGCGATGTTCACGATGAACCAGCCCAAGAGCGGCTTCGACTGCCCCGGCTGCGCGTGGCCCGACGACAAGGGCGTGACGCTCGACATCTGCGAGAACGGCATCAAGCACGTCACGTGGGAGATGACGCACAAGCGCGTCGGCAAGGAGTTCTTCGCCGCGCACTCGGTGACCGAGCTGTCGCAGTGGAACGACTTCGACCTCGAGGACGCCGGCCGCCTGGTCGGCCCGATGGCCTACGACGCGGCGACCGACCACTACGTGCCGATCTCGTGGAACGACGCCTTCCGCACGATCGCGCGGCACATCACCGCGCTCGACTCCCCCGACCAGGCCGCCTTTTACACGTCGGGTCGCCTCAGCAACGAGGCGTCCTTCCTCTACCAGCTCTTCGCCCGCGAGCTGGGGACCAACAACCTCCCCGACTGCTCGAACATGTGCCACGAGGGCTCGGGCCGCGGGCTCACGGCATCCCTCGCCACCGGCAAGGGCACGGCCGACCTCGAGGACTGGGAGGCCTGCGACGCGCTGTTCGTGCTCGGC
>NZ_QAJB01000462.1:0-1279 GCF_003061325.1 Microbacterium sp. HMWF026 | reverse complement strand
CCCCCGCCCCGCCGACGCGTCCTCGCCGCGATCGCGGCTTTCGCCGTGCTCCTCGGCGGCATCGCCCTCGCCCCTTCCGCGCACGCCGCCGATCGCGGCACCGGTTTCGGCACCTGGGCCGCCCTCTCTCGCACCGGCTGGCACGGATCGATGAAGGTGGGCGACGTGCACACCTACTGCATCCATCCCGGGCTGCCCGTGGCCGTCGGACCCACGACCGACCACGGCACGTCCGCGACGGTCAACGGGCTCAGCCCTCAGCAGCTCGTCTCGATCAACCACCTGGTGACCACCTACGGTCAGACCGACGACCCCGTCCAGGCGGCGAGCGTCGGCTGGGCCGTCAAGGCGATCGCCGACCTCGACACCACCCTGCACTCGTGGGGATACACCGGCAACGACCTCGCCGGCGCCATCAACCACATCATGCAGCGCGCCAGCCCCGAGAACAGCGCAGCCATCCAGGAACGCGCCCTGCGGTACCTCGCCGAGGCCCAGGCCGTGCCCGTTCCGCGCCCCGGGGGCACCCTGTCACTCACCACCCGAGCGGACGACCCGACCCGTGGAGCCCTCTCGGTCGACGTCGACGCGGCGGCGACGGGCACCCTGCGCCTTGAGGGCGCCGTCTTCGCCGACAGCGGCAGCGCCGAGCGCCGCGACGTGCGCGGCGGCGGGGTGTTCGAGATCATCGCAGCTCCGCCCGCGACGGGCGAGGGGCGCCCGTACACGGTCAGGGCCGCGGGGGACTTCGTTCTGCGTTCGGCGGCCGTCCGGTACTACTCGACTCCCGGACAGCAGGAATCCGCTGGTCCGGGCGAACCGACCCGCTTCACCCTCTCCGCGATCGATGCGACCCCGCGTCCCGTGCGCTTCTCGCCCCGCATCGCCACGACAGCGACGATCGACGGCGGCGCCTTCATCGACGAGGTCTCGATCTCGGCATCCGAGGGAGTCTGGCCCCGTCGCGAGGACGGATCGCTCGTCGTCATCCGCGCGACCGCGGACGTCTACCGGACCGGCTCCTTCCCGGCCGAGGCGCCGCAGGTCCCGGCGGGACTGAAACCCGTGGCGACGCTCGAGCTGCGCACGGATCCCGGCACGGGTGCGGGCACCTACACGGTGACATCTCCGGCCCTCCCCGGCCCCGGCGTCTACACGGCGGTATGGCGGGTGGCGCGAGACGAGCAGGACGCCGCCACGACCCCGCACCTGCCGCCGGGGTACCGCTGGCAGGAACGCTTCGCCTCGCCGGCGCAGACGCAGCAGCTCGTCCCACCAC
>NZ_QAJB01000461.1:1458-2951 GCF_003061325.1 Microbacterium sp. HMWF026 | reverse complement strand
GGATGCCGGGACTCGATACGGTGCACGGGCGACGGTGGATGCCGTGGCATCCATCAACCGTTCGGGAGACGCCATGACGCGCACCGCTCCGCCGCTCGACCAGCCGTACTACGGGGCGCCCCTCGGGGCGGCGGTCCGTCGCTTCTTCGTCAAGTACGCCACCTTCAGCGGACGCGCGAGTCGCAGCGAATACTGGTGGTGGGTGCTGACCGGCGCCGTCGTGGGCGCGGTGCTGAACGCCCTTCCGACGCTGACCGACGGCATCCGCGTCGAGGCCGACGGGTCGATGACGGTGACCGGTCCCCACGGCATCGCGCTCGGCCTCGTCTGGGTGGTGTGGGCGGTGGGGACGTTCCTCCCCACCCTCGCCGTGCTCGTCCGACGGCTGCACGACGCCAACCGCAGCGGTTTCTGGATCCTGGTAGGTGTGTTCCCGCTCGTGGGCGCGATCGTCCTGTTCGTTCTGACGGTGCTCGGCCCGCGACCCGAGGGTGTCCGTTTCGATCGCTGAGTGACGTGCGATGACGCGGCCGTTCCCACGGAGTCGATAGGGTGCATTCGCGACGACGACCCGTCGATACGCACACTCGCCGCTATGCAGGAGACCGACATGACCAACGTCCGGAGCGCCGTGCCGCTCGATCAGCCGTACTACGGAGCGCCGCTCGGCGCCGCCGTCCAGCGCTTCTTCAAGAAGTACGCGACCTTCCGGGGCCGCGCCAGCCGCAGCGAGTTCTGGTGGTGGGTGCTGGTGAACGTCGTCGTCGCGGCCGTGCTGAGCGGTCTGGCGCTCGCCACCAGCGGCCCGACCGTCGACGAGCTCGGCCAGCCGGTCGGCCCCTCGGGGCTGGGCCTGGTCTTCTACCTGCTCTACCTCGCGTGGACCCTGGCGACCATCGTCCCCGGGATCGCGCTCGTCGTGCGCCGTCTGCACGACTCGAACAAGAGCGGTTTCTGGCTGCTCATCGTGTTCGTGCCCGTCGTCGGTCCGATCATCCTGCTGGTGTTCGAGCTGCTGCCGTCCGACCCGGCCGGAGCGCGCTTCGACGCCTGACGACGTTTCGGACGCCCCGGTCCCGCTCGCGCGGGGTCGGGGCGTTCGTGCGTTCCGACGCTCCTCGGCCGCGCGGCGGATGCCCCCGCGAGACGCGCCGATGCTGCGCGGCGCCGTGTGACGCCCGGCGGAGCCCGCCCGCCTCGACTGTGCCAGGCTGGACGGGATGACGATCGAGCCCCCCGCCCCCGGTGAGCCGCGCCGCCCGCACGGTCCGCGCGACCCCGGCGATGCCTGGGTGGTCGCGCCCACGGGCGAGAAGTACTGGGGTCGTTTCGGTGCCGCGGGACTGCTCGCGCTCGACGCCGACCGCGGGGTGCTGTTGCAGCACCGCGTCGCGTGGAGCCACTTCGGCAACACCTGGGCCCTGCCCGGCGGGGCCCGGCACCAGGGCGAGTCCGCGCGCGACGGAGCGTTGCGGGAGTCGGGTGAAGAGGCG
>NZ_QAJB01000461.1:0-1448 GCF_003061325.1 Microbacterium sp. HMWF026 | reverse complement strand
GTTCGAGAGCGTCCTCGACCTGGGCATCTGGTCGTACTCGACCCTCGTCGCCGATGTGACCACGCCGTTCGAGCCGGTGATCAGCGACCCCGAGAGCGTCGCGCTCGAGTGGGTCGCCGTCGATCGTGTCGACGAGCTGCCGCTGCACCCCGGCTTCGCCGCGTCGTGGCCGGCGCTCCGCGCGGCACTGGCGACGCGACCGGCGATCGTGGTCGACGTCGCGAACGTGATGGGCGCCGTGCCCGACGGGTGGTGGAAGGACCGCGCGGGAGCCGCCGGGCGCCTGCTCGCCCGGTTGTCGACCTTGTCTCAGCGGGGGATGGATGCCGACGCCCTCGGCCTGTCGGCCACCTTCTGGTTTCCGTCGCTCGTCGCCGTGCTCGAGGGGCAGGCGCGGTCGGCGGCTTCGGCGGTGGCCGGCGTCGAGGTGCGCGAGGCGGCGGGCGAGGGCGACGACGAGATCGTCGGGGTCGCGCGGGAACTCGTCGCAGCGCACGATCCGGTGGTGGTCGTGACCAGCGATCGCGGGCTCGCGGAGCGCGTCGAAGCCCTGGGCGCGAGCGTGCGCGGGGCGCGCTGGCTGCTCGATCAGCTCGATTGACGCTCGGGCGGCGGTGCTGCCGGGCGCGGGTGCACGGGGAGGGACCGGCGGTGCATAACCTCCGTGATGTGCGCAAAGTCAGTCGGATCGGGCGGGATGCCGCTGAGGTTGTGCGCATCGCGGAGTTTGTGCGCGGCGCGGCCTGCCTCGCGCGGATGCGGCCGGACCACGGCCGCTGCGGGTTCACCCCCGCAGACGACTGCCCGCGGGCTTACCCGAGTTCGCGGCCGCGGAGCTTCTCGATGTCGCGGCGGTCTCGTTTGGTGGGGCGTCCCGCACCGCGGTCGCGGACGGGGACGAAGGGCATGCTCTCGCGCGACGGCGGCGGGGGAGTGCGGTCGTCGAGGGCTTCGGCGACGAGGGCTGCGCCGACGCGCTTGGCGATCGTCTTCTTGACGATGAGGATGCGGTCGAAGCCCTGGATCCGCACGCGCAGCTCGTCGCCCGGGCGCACGGGCTGGGCGGCCTTGGCGCGATCGCCGTTGACGCGGACGTGTCCGGCGCGGCAAGCCGTGGTCGCGGCGGAGCGGGTCTTGTAGACGCGTACCGCCCAGAGCCACGCGTCGACGCGGGCGGTGGTGGCATCCGTCATGGGGTCCTCCTGGGGCGAACCTCCATCGTAGATCGGGGTGTCACTCGCGGAGTGAGAGGGCGACCAGAGCGCGATCGGGTTTCGGCCGATCGACGATCTCGAAACCGGCGTCCTCGAAGACGGCGACCGTGCCGCGGAACAGCTGATTGGCCGTCTTCGACGTCACCGTCGGGTCGAGGGGGTAGCCCTCGACCACGCGTGCGCCGGCGTCGCGGGCGAACGAGACCGCGGCATCGAGGAGGGACCGCGTGAGCC
>NZ_QAJB01000460.1:4725-13144 GCF_003061325.1 Microbacterium sp. HMWF026 | reverse complement strand
TACGGCTTCCTCATGCCGGTGCTCTACGCCCTCGCCGGGCGCGACCCTCTGCGCAACCGCTTCGAGATCGAGGCGGGCCTGATCGACGGGGACTACGTCCCTCGGGGCCACTGAGCCTGCGGGTCATTGCACCTGCACGGGCGCCCGGTTTGCGGGGGCGCCGAAGCGCGGGGTTACAGCACGCCGGGCGTGCGCGGGCGCGTGCATAACCTCCGCGATGCGCACGAACTTCGCGCGCACACGCCCCCGCGAACGGAGGATGTGCACATCACGGAGCGTGTGCACGGCCGGCACGGCGTCGAGACACCGAGCACTCCCGACGGAGGGTGGATGACGTCGGCGTGACGCGCCACGGAGAACGAGCGCCGCCGCGAAGCCGAAGCGCGGTCCCGCGCGCGCAATCGCGAGGCCGAACAGCCGGGGCGCGCGCTCAGCGCGCGGTCGCGAGACCGAAGCGCTCGGGCGTATGGATCGCGAGGGGGTCGACCCCGTGGCGGGAGACGAGCTCGTCGACGATCTCGGCCGTACCGAGGTAGCCGCCCAGCAGGATGACGCGCGTGGCGTCGTCGTCGCAGCAGAGCATCTCGCCGGCCCAGCCGGACACGGCGCGCGTGAGCGCCTGTCCGGGAGCGCAGCCGCGGCCGGTTCCCGGGGCTCCGCCGCGGCGGGAACGGTCGAGCCAGGTGAGGGTCATGCGAGCGGGAGCGGCGACGCGGCCGATCCACGAGTCGTCGGGCACCTCGATGAACACGCGCCCGGTCGAGCAGATCGGCAGGGTGGCCAGCAGTGCCGCGAGCTCGGCGAGCGAGTTCTCGTCGGCGGTCACGAGGTGCTGGACACGGGTGTGCCGCGACGCGCGGCAGGCGGCGTCGTTGTGCTCGGTGGAGGGGACCATGATGGCATCCACTCTACCACCGACGAAGGGTTGCCTAACCTGAGTAAGGGCGAGTGCTCCACGAGTGGATCACTCCACCAGCACCTCGCGCAGCCGCTGGAGCTCGTCGGCGCTCATGCCGTGCGCGCGCAGGAACCCGGCCGGGGAACCGTACTCGCGATCGAGCTTGTCGAGCAGCGACCGCATCGCCCGCGCCGGCGACCGGGTGGCCAGGTCTTCGGCGTTCACGCTCTCGGGGTGGAACGCCCGGATCGCCGCGCGCACCTTCTCGTTGCGTTCGGCGGGCAGCAGCTGCTCCGTCCGCGCGTAGTCGGCGATCACCGCGTCGCGGTCGACGCCCGCCGCGGCGAGCGCGATGCCGACCGTGACACCCGTGCGGTCCTTGCCGACCGTGCAGTGCACCAGCACGGGCTGTGCGCGCAGGATGCCGCGGATCGCCGCGACGACCCGGTCCGCGCCGTCGTCGACGATCGCCGCGTAGAGCTGTTCGATGGTCACGTCGCGCTCGAAGAACGACGCGACCGAACCGAGGAAGAGGGGTTCGTGCTGCACCTCGACGGCGAGGTCGTCGAGGCGGCTCGGCGCGTGCGCGACCTCGGCGGCGTCGCGCAGATCGATCACGCGCCGCAGGCCCAGATCGCGCAGTGTCCGCCGTCCCGCCTCGTCGACCTGCACGAGGTTGCCCGAGCGGTACAGCACGCCCGAGCGGGTCCGCCCCGATCCCGCCGGCAGGCCGCCGACGTCGCGGAAGTTGGCGGCCCCCGAGACCAGCGTCGCGCTCACTCCCCCGGACCCGGGTGCACGTGCGGGGTGCGCGGCGTCGTCACGGCCGGGGGCGCGGCATCCGTCCCGACGACGACGCTCCCGCCCGTGCGCGGGGGCACGGGGTAGCGCCCCGCGATCGCGACGCGGTTGAACGCGTTGATCGCCACGAGCACCCAGCTCAACGCGACGTACTCCCCTTCGCTCAGGATGCCGCCCGCCTGGTCGTACACCTCGTCGGGGATGCCGTCCTCGTGGATGAAGGTGAAGGACTCGGTCAGCTCGAGGGCCGCGCGCTCGCGCTCGTCGAAGACGCCCGATTCGCGCCACGTCGCGATCTGCGCGATGACGTCGGCGTCGAGGCCCGCCTTGAGGGCCGCGTCGACGTGCACGCGGACGCAATAGGCGCAGCCGTTCAGCTGGGAGGCGTGGATCTGGACGATCTCGCGCAGGCGCGCATCGATCCCCGCCTCGGCGGCCAGACGGCCCACGGTGGTCGAGAACGAGCGCAGCGCCGCGTACGCCTCGGGGGCCGATCTCGACAGATGCACGCGCCGTTCTTCACCCATGGCCTCAGCCTACGGCGGCACGGGTCGCCGGGCGCGGAACGGTTGGCGACGACGCGGCGAGGTCCCGGTGACGCCCCGTGGCGCGACGCTGGCGGCGCCGCCCGCCGAGGTGACAGGCTCGGGGGATGCCCGTTCGCGACGAGTTCTCGTTCCTCCCCGCCCAGGCGGCCGGCCTCGACCGCCCCGTCCCCCCGGTGGCGCGCGTCGACCTGACGCTCGACGACGGTCGGCGTCTGAGCGGCCTGCGCTGGGGCGACGCTCCCCCCGCGGTGACGCTGCTGCACGGCGCAGGACTGAACGCCCACACGTGGGACACCACCCTGCTGCACCTGGGGCTCCCGGCCCTCGCCCTCGACCTCGCCGGTCACGGCGACTCCTCGTGGCGCGACGACGCCGCCTACGTCGCGCGCGTGCTCGCCCCCGACATCGCGATCGCGCTCGAGAAGTGGACCGCTGCACCCCAGGTGCTCGTCGGGCACTCGCTGGGCGGGCTGACGGCGGCCGCGGTGGCGGCATCCCGCCCGGATCTCGTGTCGCGGCTCGTCGTCGTCGACATCACCCCGGGCGTCGATCCGAGCGCCGGGCCCGCGCAGATCCGCGCGTTCTTCGCGGGGCCGACCGACTGGGCCAGCCGCGACGAACTGGTCGAGCGGGCCCTGTCGTTCGGTCTGGGCGGTTCGCCCGAGGCCGCCGCACGCGGGGTGTTCCTCAACTCGCGCGTGCGCCCCGACGGGCGCGTGGAGTGGAAGCATCACTTCGCGCACCTGGCCGCCGCGGCGGCGAACGCGGGGACTGACCCCTCGACGCCCGACGCCGTCCGCGCGGTGCTCGCGGACACGGGCTGGGACGACCTGGCGGCCGTGCGGGCTCCGCTGACGCTGGTCCGCGGCGAGCGCGGGTTCGTCACGGTCCCGGATGCCGAGGACCTCACCAGACGCGTCCCGGACGCCGAGGTGCGCACCCTCGGCACCGGCCACAACGTGCAAGAAGAGGACCCCGCCGGCCTCGCCGCCGTGATCCGTGGGGTCGTCGACTCCGTGCACCCCTCCGCACGCTGACTCCGGCCGGCCGGCACCTCTACCTGCGCGGGGCGTCATCGTTCGTCGCGGGGCGTCACGGGCGACGTCGGGGGAATGCGGGCGAAAGTAGGCTGTTTTCACCCCTGCACGGCATCCACAGCACTCGGATGCCATCGGCCTGCGAAAGGACCCCCGCCATGCTGCGCCGCACCGCCCTCGCCACGAGCGCCCTCCTCGTCGGAGCCCTCCTGCTCAGCTCGTGCACCGGCACGACCGCCCCCACCGGACCGACCGGAGAGGCCGACCCGAACGCGACCTTGACGGTGCGCCTGTCTCTCGAACCGTCCAACCTCGACATCCGGCGCACCAGCGGCGCCGCGCTCGAGCAGGCGCTGATCGACAACGTCTACCAGGGCCTGGTCACCCGCAACGCCGACGACGGGAACGCGATCGTCCCCGCCCTCGCCACCGACTACACGGTGTCGCCCGACGGCCTCACCTACACCTTCACCCTGCGGCAGGGGGTGACGTTCCACGACGGCAGCGCGCTGACCGCCGACGACGTCGTCACCTCGTTGCAGACGGCAAAGGACGATGCCACGATCCAGAACAGCGCCGACCTCGCCGGCGTCTCCTCGATCGCCTCCCCGGATGCCTCGACGGTCGTCGTGATGCTCGCGCAGGCCAACATCGACTTCCTCTTCGCGCTCACCGGGCGCGCGGGTCTGATCTTCAAGAACGGCGACACCACGAACCTCCAGACCGCGGCCAACGGCACGGGTCCGTTCCGCGTCGAGAGCTGGAACACCGGTCAGAGCCTGACCCTGTCGCGTTACGACGGTTATTGGGGCGACAAGGCCGGCGTCGCCGAGGTCGTCCTGGACTACATCCCCGATCAGAGCGCCGCGGCCAACGCCGCCGTCAACGGCGACGTCGACGTCGCGCTCGAGATCGACCCCGAGCTGCGCGGTCAGATCGAGGGGACGAACGCCTTCACGATCGAGTCGGGTCTGACCACCGACAAGGGCACACTGGCCTTCAACAACCAGAGGGCGCCGTTGAACGACCAGCGCGTGCGTGAGGCGCTGCGCCTGGCCATCGACCACGACGCGCTGATCGAAACGCTCGGCTCGGGCGAGACGCTCGCGGGTCCGATCCCGCCGCTCGACCCCGGCTACGAGGACCTCTCGGACAGCATCGCGTTCAACCCCGACCGCTCGCGCGAGCTGCTCGCCGAGGCGGGCGCCGAGAACCTGAACCTGACGCTGACGATCCCCAACGTCTACCCCACGACGATCCCGACCTTCTTGGTGTCGTCGTTCGCCGACGTGGGGGTGACGCTGACGGTCGACTCGGTCGACTTCACCGCCTGGCTGCAGGACGTGTACACCAACAAGGATTACGACCTCAGCTTCGTCCGCCACGTCGAGGCGCGCGACTTCGGCAACTGGGCGAACCCCGCGTACTACTTCGGTTACGACAACCCCGAGGTGCAGTCCCTGTACACCCAGGCCCTCGCCACGACCGATGAGCAGCAGTCGTCCGACCTGCTGGCCGAGGCCGCGCGGATCGTGAGCGACGAGGATGCCGGGGACTGGCTCTTCCTCTCGGCCCCGCTCACCGCCGTGGGCGCCGAGGTGGCGAACTTCCCGAAGAACTCGCTCAACGTGCGCCTGCCGCTGGCCGGCGTGACGGTCGCGTCGGAGTGATCCGCTACGCGCTGACACGGCTGGGCCTGCTCGTGCTGGGCCTGGCCGTGGCCAGCGTGCTGATCTTCGCGTCGCTGCGCGTGCTGCCCGGCGACGTCGGTCAGCTGATCGCCGGCGCCGAGGCGACCCCCGCGCAGGTGGCGGCGGTGCGCGCGAGCCTCGGTCTCGACGCCCCGCTGTGGGCGCAGTACCTCGACTGGATCGGCGGCCTGCTCCGCGGCGACCTGGGCTCCTCGCTCGTCACCGGCACCCCGGTTGCGGCCGAGCTGGTCGACAAGGCGTGGGTGACGGTCCCCCTCGCAGCCCTGTCGCTGACGATCGCGCTGCTGATCGGCATCCCGCTCGGAGTGCTCTCGGCCCTCGGCCGCCGCCGGATCGGCGGCACCGCGCTGAGCGTGGCCGCCCAGGCCTTGGCCGCCGTCCCGGTCGTCTGGGCGGGGCTCATGCTCGTCGTGGTGTTCTCGGTGTGGCTGGGGTGGCTGCCGCCGCAGGGTTTCCCGCGCTCCGGCTGGAGCGACCCCGCGGCGGCGCTGCGGGCCCTGATCCTGCCCGCGCTGACCATCGGGGTCGTCGAGGGCGCTCTGTTGCTGCGCTTCGTGCGCAGCGCGACGCTGCAGGCCATCGGCCAGGACTATGTGCGCACCGCCGCGGCCAAGGGGCTGACCCGGACCCGCGCGCTGCTCGCGCACGGCCTTCCGAACGTGGGCCTGTCGGTCGTCACCGTCCTGGGGCTGCAGATCGCCGGGATCATCGTCGGCGCGGTCGTCATCGAGCAGTTGTTCACCCTGCCCGGAGTGGGACGCATGCTCGTCTCGGACGTCGCCTCGCGCGACCTGCCCAAGGTGCAGGGAGAGCTGCTCGCCCTCACCGGCTTCGTCCTCGTCGTCGGCTTCGTCGTCGACCTCGCTCACCGCCTCATCGATCCCCGGCAGAGGGAGGCCGCGTGAGCACCGTGAAACGCCTGTGGAGCCTGGCCACCGGGCGCTTCGGCATCCTGATCGTCCTTCTCGTCGTTGCCACCGCGGCGGTGTCGCTCGTCTGGACGCCGTTCGATCCGGCCGCCGTCGACGCCCGCGCGCGGTGGCTCGATCCGTCGTGGCCGCACGTGCTCGGCACCGACAACACCGGCCGCGACATCGCGAGCCTGCTGATGGCCGGTGCCCGCACCACGGTGATCGTCGCCGTCGGGGCGGGGGTCGTGGCATCCGTGCTGGGCATCGCCCTGGCCGGCCTCGGTGCGCTCACCACGCGCTGGGTCCGCGAGAGCGTCGCGGTGCTCGTGGACATCCTCGTCGCCTTCCCGGTGCTGCTCATCGCCATGATGATCTCGGCCGTGTGGGGCGGCTCGCTCGCGGTCGTGATCTGGGCGGTCGGGATCGGCTTCGGCGTCAACGTTGCCCGCGTGACCCGGCCCGAACTGCGCCGGGTGCTGCACAGCGACTTCGTGCTCGCCGGCCGCGCGAACGGACTGTCGACGTGGCAGAACCTCACCCGGCACCTGCTGCCCAACGTCGCGCCCGTCTTCATCGTGCAGCTGTCGTGGGGCATGGCGGTCGCCGTGCTCGCCGAGGCCGGGTTGTCGTACCTGGGCTTCGGCGCCCCGGTCACGCAGCCGTCGTGGGGGGTGCTGCTGAGCGACCTGCAGGCCTACATCGCGGTGCACCCGCTCACGGTCGTCTGGCCGGGACTCGCGATCACGCTGACGGTGCTGGGCCTGAACCTGCTCGGCGACGCCCTACGCGAGGCCGCCGATCCGACGCTGTCCGCGCGCACCCCCGCCGTCCGCACCCCCGTCACGGGGGTGGTCGCGTGAGCCTCGACGTCACCGACCTGCGTATCGACATCGGCGGGCGCACCGTCGTGGACGGCGTGTCGTTCTCGGTGCCCGACGGCGCCCGCGTGGGCCTGATCGGCGAGTCCGGATCGGGCAAGTCGCTCACCGCCCTGGCGATCCTCGGCCTGCTGCCCGACGGCGCGACGGCCAGCGGCAGCATCGCGTGGAACGGTCGCGAGATCCTGGGCCTCCCCGATCGCGAGCTCGCCGCCCTTCGCGGCGACGACATCGGCATGGTCTTCCAGGACCCGCGCACCGCCCTCAACCCGATCCGCACGGTGGGCCGCCAGATCGGCGAGTCCCTCCGCATCCACGCGCGCATCCCGCGCCGCGAGGCGCTGCGCCGCGCCGTCGACGAGGCAGCGCGCGTGTCCCTCCCCGACCCCGCGCGCATCGTCTCGCGCTACCCGCATCAGTTGTCGGGCGGCCAGCGCCAGCGCGTCGCGATCGCGATGGCCCTCGCCTGCCGTCCCCGACTGCTCATCGCCGACGAGCCGACCACCGCGCTCGACGTGACGGTGCAGGCGGGCGTCCTGTCGCTCCTGCGCTCCCTGGTCCAGGATGCCGGGATGTCGCTCGTCTTCATCACGCACGACCTCGCGGTCCTCGCGCAGGTGGCGACCCACGCCGTCGTGCTGGAGCGCGGCCGCGTCGCCGAGCAGGGCGCGGTGCGCGATCTGCTGACCGCGCCGTCGTCGCCGGTCACCCGGGCGCTGGTGCGCGACGCGACGGCGACGCTGTGGCATCCCGAGACTCCCGGAGGCACCTCGTGAGCGCACCGCTGATCCGGGCGCGCGGGCTCTCGCGCGACTACCTCGCCCCGCGCGCGCGGGGGTTCGGGCGCGCCGAGCGCACGCCCGGCCTGGTGGACTTCGACCTCTCGGTCGACGCGGGGTCGGCGGTGGGCATCATCGGCGAGTCGGGGTCGGGCAAGTCCACCCTCGTCCGCCTGCTGCTCGGGCTCGACGTCCCGACCGCGGGGACCGTGGAGGTCGACGGCCGCGCCGTGGACGCGCGCGGCTCGGCGCGATCGCTGCACTGGCTGCGCCGCGAGACGGGGATCGTCCTGCAGGATCCCTACGCCTCGCTCGACCCGCGCATGAACGTCGGACGCATCGTGGCCGAACCGCTGTGGGCGCTCGGCATCGGCGGGGACCGGCGCGCGCGCGTGCGCGAGGTGCTCGAACAGGTGGGGCTGGAGCCCGACATGGCCGCCCGCTATCCGCACGAGTTCTCGGGCGGGCAGCGCCAGCGCATCGCCCTCGCGCGCGCGATCGCGCACCGACCCCGCATCCTGGTCGGCGACGAACCGCTCTCGGCGCTGGACGTGACGGTGCGCGCGCAGATCCTGCGGCTGCTGGCCCGGCTGCGATCCGAGCAGGAGCTGACCCTCGTGCTCGTCTCGCACGACATCGGCGTGGTGCAGAACGTCTGCGACCAGGTCGTCGTCATGAAAGACGGACGCATCGTCGAGCAGGGCCCCACCGAGAAGGTGCTGCAGCAGCCGCAGGCGGCGTACACGAGGCGGCTGCTGGCCTCGATCCCGACTTTGCCGGGGTGAGCGGGGGTTCGACGGGCGGTCGCGGCTCCTCCCCCGCCGGGTAAGGCGCGGAGCTCTCCCGAGAATCCGA
>NZ_QAJB01000460.1:2857-4715 GCF_003061325.1 Microbacterium sp. HMWF026 | reverse complement strand
GTTCCCCCGTTCCTACTCGACCGTCTCGCCCAGACCGACGACCCGCGCCTCGCCCGCGCCGCTGCCGCCGCCCGCAAGACCCTCGCGATGCCGCGTCCGCCGCGTCCGGCGCGCACCCGGCTGCGCCTGTCGATCGACGGTGACGCCCTCGTCGCCGAGACCGCGCCCGCCCCCGACCGGATCATCTCGGATGCCAACAACACCGAGAACCTCCCGGGTCGCCGCGTGCGCAGCGAAGACGACGCCCCCACCGGTGACGACGCCGTCGATCAGGCGTACGACGGCCTGGGGGCGACGTACGACTTCTTCTGGGACGCCTTCGCGCGCGACGGCATCGACGCCGCGGGCGGGTCGCTGCTGGCGACCGTGCACTACGGCGACGACTACGACAACGCCTTCTGGAACGGCGAGCGCATGGTCTTCGGCGACGGCGACGGCGATGTGTTCGTCGGGTTCACCCGCTCGCTGAGCGTCATCGCCCACGAGCTCGGCCACGGGGTCACCGAGGCCGCGGGCGGACTGGAGTACCAGGGGCAGTCGGGAGCCCTCAACGAATCCCTCTCCGACGTCTTCGGCGCGCTCGCCGAGCAGCATCACCTCGGCCAGCGGGCCGAGGACGCGTCATGGTTGATCGGGGCGGGGATCTTTGCGCCCGACGTGCAGGGCGAGGCGCTGCGATCCATGAAGGCTCCCGGAACGGCCTATGACGACGACGTCCTGGGTGAAGACCCGCAGCCCGGGCACATGCGCGACTACGTCGACACGGCCGACGACAACGGCGGGGTGCACATCAACTCCGGCATCCCGAACCGCGCGTTCTATCTGGTGGCGACGGCGCTCGGCGGCTTCGCGTGGGAGCGCGCGGGGCTGATCTGGTACCGCACGCTCACCGCGGGCACGCTCTCGCCGACGTCCGACTTCGCCGCGTTCGCGGCCGCCACCCTGGCCACCGCCGCGTCGGAGTACGGTGAGGAGTCGGAGGAGGTCGCCGCCGTCCGCGCCGCGTGGGCCGGGGTCGGCGTCGTGAAGGATGCCGCAGCCTGACACCGTCGATGACGAGCGCATCGTCATCATCGTCGTCCGCTCGGGGGGTATCGCCGGCCTGTCCCGGCAATGGCGCGCCGAGCCCGACGCCGACGACGAACCGCGGTGGCGCGACCTGGTCGAGCGCTGCCCGTGGGACCGTATGCCCCCGGCGACGACCGGGGCGGACCGCTACCAGTGGCGCATCGAGGTGCACCGCGGCGCGGCAGCCGTGCGGCAGGCGAAGCTCGGCGAAACCCAGGTCGAGGGACCATGGCGCACACTCGTCGACGAGGTGCGCGAGGCCGCGGCGCCGCACCGTCGCTGACGGCCGGCAGGGCTCAGCCGAACAGGCGCCGCTTCTTCTTCTTCGACGGGATGCTCTTCTGCAGGTAGACCACCCCGAGCCAGCGGCCGAATTTGAAGCCGACCCGGCCCATGCGCCCCACCTCGGTGAACCCGAGCTTCTCGTGCAGGGCGATCGAGGCGTCCGCCCCCTTGTCGCTGATCGCGGCGACCATCTCGCGGATGCCGAGCTCCTGACACGCGGCGATGAGCGCCTCGAGCAGCGCCCGGCCGAGTCCCTTGCCGGCCGCCGCCTGTCCCAGGTAGATGGAGTTCTCGACCGTGTAGCGGTACGCCGACTTCGACTGCCACGGCTGGACGAGCGCGTAGCCGAGGATCTGTCCGCTCGGGGACTCGGCGACGAGGAACGGCAGCCCGAGCTTGTCGAGGGTGGCGAATTTGTCGCGCCATTTGGCGATCGACCACGCCTTCTCGTCGAAGGTCACGACCGAGTTGCGGACGTAGTAGTTGTAGATCTCGCGGATGTCGG
>NZ_QAJB01000460.1:0-2847 GCF_003061325.1 Microbacterium sp. HMWF026 | reverse complement strand
CTCGTACTCCTCTTCCAGCACCCCGCCACTCTACGGCGAGACTCGTTTCGCGCGCGTGTCCCCCGCCACCGCTCGCGCGCGGGAATCCACCGCCCCAACCCGCCCGCGCGGACGAACGCCGCGGGGGAACAAGCACACGCCCCGATCAGGCGGGCAGGCGCCACTCGACGGGGGCGGCCCCCTGCTCCTCGAGTAGTGCGTTGACGCGTGAGAACGGCCGCGAGCCGAAGAAGCCGCGACTCGCCGACAGCGGCGAGGGATGCGGCGACGACACGATCGCCGTCTCGCCGAGCAGGGGCGCGAGGTTCATGGCATCCCTCCCCCACAGCACCGCGACGAGCGCCTGATCGCGCGACGCGAGGACGCGGATGGCGTGCTCGGTCACGCGCTCCCAGCCCCATCCGCGGTGGGATGCCGCCTCCCCCGGTGCCACGGTCAGCACCCTGTTCAGCAGCATGACGCCCTGGTCGGCCCAGGCCGAGAGGTCGCCGTGCGCCACCGGCGCAATACCGAGATCGTCCTGGAGCTCGCGGTAGATGTTCGCCAGGCTCCGCGGCACGGGGCGCACGTGCGGGTCCACCGCGAAGGACAGACCGATCGGGTGACCCGGGGTCGGGTACGGGTCCTGTCCGACGATGAGCACGCGCACGGCGTCGACGGGGGTGCGGAAGGCGCGCAGCACCAGCTCGCCCGCGGGCAGGTACGGCCGCCCCTCGTCGCGCAGCCGCCGCCCGATCGCCGCGATGTCGTCGGCCACCGGAGCCAGGGGCTCGACCCACGAGACGTCGATCAGCCCGGCCTCGGCCAGCTCGGCGAGGGATTTCGGCGTCACGCCGCGTCTTCCTCGTGCACCGACCCCTGGTGCGACCACGGGAAGTCGATCCAGAGCGAGGTGTCCTTCCACGCGTAGTCGGGCTGCACGACCGTGGTGGGCTTGGTGTAGATCACGGCCGAGCGCGCCTCGGCACCGTGCCGGTCGAGCAGCTTGATCGCGAGGTCGAGCGTGCGCCCGCTGTCGGCGACGTCGTCGACGAGCAGGACGCGCCGCCCCGACAGGTACGACAGGTCCAGGGCGGGCGGCAGCACCTCGGGGGCGTCGAGGACGGTCCCCACGCCCGTGTAGAACTCGACGTTCAAGGCGCCGCAGTTCTTGACGCCGAGGCCGTAGGCGATCGCACCACCGGGGAGCAGCCCGCCGCGCGCGATGGCGACGACCACCTCGGGCGCGAATCCGTCGGCCACGATCGCGCGCGAGATCTGCCTCGTCGCGTCGCCGAAGTCGTCCCAGCTCAACCGTTCGCGTTCCTCAGCCACCGCGGGCCCCTCTCGTCGTGGTTCCCACCCTAGGGCGCGGCCCGGGTCGTCGATCGCGGATGCCGCCCGGGGTCGCGGCGGCATCCCGTACCCGTCCACGTGATGGCACGAAGACGCCCGACACGTCCGGTCGCCGCCGGTGCTAGCCTCGCGCCATGTCACGCGTCTCGGGCGCGGTCGCGCGGGCGCGCACGTCGGCCCTCGGTGCGACCGCGGGTCTGATCGGCTGGTTCGTCCTGGTCGAGGTGGCCAGCGGCATCCTGCAGGGCTTCTACGTCCCCCTGCTTCCCGACATCGTCGTCCACCTCGGCATCCGAGATGCCGACGTCAACTGGTTCGAGGCGGCGCAGCTGCTGCTGTCCGCGCTCGTCCTGCCCGTGCTCGCCAAGCTCGGCGACATGTTCGGCCACAAGCGCATCCTGCTGTTCTCGGCCGTGGCGACCGCTGCCGCCAGCTGGTGGCTCGTGTTCGCCGACACCTTCGCGAGCTTCCTCGCGGCGTGGGCCCTGCAGGGGTTCTACGTGGTGTGGCTCCCGCTCGAGATCGCCCTGATCTTCGACCGGGGTCGCCGCGGCAGGCAGGGCGTCTCGCGCACCCGCCGCGCGGCAGGACTGCTCGTGGTCGGCCTGCAGGTCGGTGCCATCGCCGGAGCCCTGGCCGCCGGGCGGGTGTTCGCCGCGACCGGAGGCGACCTGCGCATCGCGCTGATGATCCCCGCGGTGGTGGTGACGGGGGTGTGCGTGGTGATCTGGCTCGGCGTCCCCGAGTCGGAGCGCCTGCCCGGCCGACGGAGCCTCGACATCGGCGGCTTCGCCATCCTCGCGGGGGCACTGCTGTGCGTGACGGGAGCCCTGTCGTTCGTCCGACTCCCCGACGGACCGGGTCCCGCCGTCATCGGCGCGCTGCTCGTCGCGGGTGCGGTGCTGCTCGTCGTCTTCGTCCGCTTCGAGCTCGGCCGCCCCGACCCCGCGATCGACATCCGCGTGCTGCGTCGCCCCGAGATGTGGCCCGTGCAGGTGACGGCCTTCCTCGTCGGCATCAGCCTGCTGGGCGCGCAGGGGCCGCTGGCGACCTACGCTGGGACCGACCCGTCCCTCGGCTACGGACTGGGCCTGGACGCCACCGACCGCTCCAACGTGATCGGGGTGTACCTGGTGTCGCTCATCGTCGGCGCGATCCTCTTCGCGGTGACGTCGCGTCGCGCGAGCCCGCGCGTCGTCCTGATCGGAGCGGCGACCCTCGTCGGGGTGGGGTACGCCCTGTTCCTCCCCCTGCACACCACGCTGTGGCAGGTGCTGCTGTGCCTGGGGGTCGCGGGCCTCGGCTCGGGAGCGCTGGTCGCGGCGATGCCGGCGGCGGCCGCGGCGGCCGCCCCGCGCGGGCAGACGGGCGTCGCCTCGGCGCTGACCAACACGACCAAGACGGTGGGCGGCACGATGTCGTCGGCGGTGTTCGGCGTCGTCCTCGCGGCGGGGGCCGGAGCCGTGGTCGGCACGGCGGCGCCGTTCGCGGGCTACGTCACGGTGTGGATCG
>NZ_QAJB01000053.1:0-7218 GCF_003061325.1 Microbacterium sp. HMWF026 | reverse complement strand
TCGTCGAAGCCCGCCCCGCGTACGAAGAGGGGCGAGTGCCAGACCGGCCTCTCGACGGCGACGTACTGTGCGGTGGCCAGGGCGAGGGCGCTCAGGATCGCCACCGAGGCGGCCAGCACCGCGCTCTGCGGGAAGAGGCTGAGCGCGAAGACCAGCGCCGGCAGGTGCCAGAGGTACAGGCTGTACGAGATGTCGCCGACGAAGACCGACGCGCGATTGGCGAGCAGCACCGCGCCGGGCGCCGGACCGCCGATTCCCGAAGCCAGGACGGCCGCGGTGGCGACCACGGGGATGACGGCCCAGGGGGCGGGCCAGGGAAGGTCCGAGGTGAGGAGGACCGCCGATCCCAGGATGCCGACGAGACCGCCGGCGAGGAGCACCGCGCGCGACCTGCGGCCGAGGTTCGCCAGGGCGGGGGCCGCGACGGCGAGCGCCCCGCCCGCGGCCAGCTCCCACGCCCGGGTGAAGAGGGAGTAGTACGCCGGGACGGGGTGGGCGGCCGAGTCGATGAGCGCCCAGGTGAACGACGCGACGACGACCGCGGCGATCCCGCCCTGCACCACGGAGCGCGCGCCCCGCGGGCGACCGCGCCCGCGCCGCGTGGCGAGCGTCGCGAGCCCGATGAGCAACCAGGGCCAGACCAGGTAGAACTGCTCCTCGACCGACAACGACCAGAAGTGCAGGAGGGGCGAGACGGTGGCGTTCTGCGCGAAGTAGTCGGCCCCGAGCAGGATCTGGTGCAGGTTCGCGCCGCCGAGCGCCGCCCACACCGCGTCGAGGGTGACGCCGGCCGCGCGGCCCTGCGACAGCAGCAGCCACGACAGGCCCACCGTGGCGGTCAGCACCGTGAGCGCGGGCGGGGCGATTCGTCGCAGTCGGGCGCCGATGAAGGCGCGGACCGAGATCCGCCCCGTCGTGTCGTGCTCGCGCAGCAGCACACCCGTGATGAGGAAGCCCGACACCACGAAGAACACGTCGACGCCGATGAAGCCCCCGCTGGGCCGATGGGCGACGTGATCGCCGATGACGAGCAGCACCGCCAGAGCGCGCAGTCCCTGGATGTCGGCCCGACGCGGACGCGAGGCGGCTGAGGCGGTGGGGGACGGCACGCGGTGACGCTACCGACCGCCGCCGCAGCACCCGGACGCGCGGCACGGCGCGCGTCCGGGTGAGGTCGTCAGGCGGCGGTGGATGCCAGGAAGCGATCCGCCGTGCGCAGCGACAGGGCCATGATCGTCAGCGCCGGGTTCGCGGCGATCGCCGACGGGAAGACGGAGTTGTCGCAGATCCACAGGTTGGGGATCTCGTGCGAACGCCCGTCCGCGTCGACCACTCCGTCGCCCGGGTCGTTCGACATGCGACAGGTGCCGATGGTGTGGGCCGTGCGGGCCAGCACCATCGTCTCGCGCGCTCCTGCCGCCTCCATCACGCGCAGCATGAACGCCGTCGCGTGCCGGTCGATCGCCTTCTCGTTGTCTCCCGCAGTGAACGACACCCGGGCACGGGGGATGCCGAACTCGTCGACCTCGTCGACCAGCTCGAGACGGTTGTCGTCGGACGGCAGGCAATCGGCGTTGATGCCGATGCCGGCCATGAACCGCGACTGATCGAGCCGCTGCATGAGCTCCGGACCCCACAGACCGCCGCCGCGCACCAGCGTCGTCGAGAACGTCAGCGGCATCACGCCCAGGCTCTGCACCAGGTAGCCCCCGGCGAAGTCGGCATCGGCGGGACGCATCATGTCCTCGGAGATCAGCGACGAGGGATACCCGCGGTGCCCGCGGACGGGCTCGTCGAAGCGGCCCCACACCTGGGTCGCCCCGTGCGCGAGGAAGTTGCGACCCACCTGCCCGTTGTCGTTGGCGAGCCCCGTGTGCAGCAGCAGGCGCGGGGTTTCGACCCCGCCCCCCGCGAGCACGAGGGCTCGGCAGCGCTGGCGCCGGTCGACTCCGTCCTTGCGGTACACCACGGCCGCAACGTGTCCGCGCTCGTCGAGTTCGATGCCGTGCACCATCGATTCGCTGCGGATCTCGGCGCCGGCGGCGACGGCCGCGGGCAGGTAGGTGTTGGCGGTGGAGGCCTTGGCATCCACCCGGCACCCCTGGTGGCACTCGCCGCAGTTCACGCACGCGCTGCGCTCGCCGTGGTGGTCCTGCAGGCGCGCGCGGGTGAGGACCGCCGCCGGTGCGTCGGCCCAGCGGATGCCGAGCGCGTCGCAGCCCTTCGCGACGAGGTTCGCGGGGGCGTTCCGCGCCGCCGGGGCGTAGGCGTAGCGGCGCGAGGGGTCCCACGGGTAGGGCGTCGGTCCCGAGACGCCGATGTCGCCCTCGACGCGCTCGACGTAGGACAGCAGCTCGTCGGGATCGACCGGCCAGTCCCGCCCCACACCCGACTCGGTGCGCAGCGCCAGATCGCGGCGGTCGGGGCGCGGGGTGAACGCCCCCCAATGCAGCATCGAGCCGCCCACGCCGCGTCCGCTGTTGTTCGGGCCGAAGGCCGTGGGGTCGTCTCCGCCGCTGAGGCGCTCCGACATCCAGTTGATCTCGACCGCTTCGGTCTCGTCGGGCGTGAGGTCGTCGAGGGCGAAGTGGCGACCGGCTTCGAGCGCGACCACGCTCAGCCCTTTCCGCGCCAGCTCGGCCGTCAGCGGAGCGCCCCCGGCGCCGGTTCCGACGACGACGACGTCGACCGTCTCGTCGTCCGTGAACGTACGCATCGCTTCGAGGTTCATGCGGCGTCTCCCGTCGCGATCGTGCCGCCCACCCCGGACGGCTCCCAGTCTTCTCGGCGTCCCAGACGCAGTTCCACGAAGCCGCGGATCGGCGATCCGCCCGTGGCGAAGCCGTCGTAGCCCACGCGCGCCATGCTGGCGGGGTGCGCGAGCCACTGGCGGACGAGGTCGTTGCGGGCGTCCTCCAGCCAGGCTTTCAGCCGGGCCGCGTCGAGGGGACCGCCGTCCTCGCCCTCGCCCTCGATCGCGGCGCGGAGCACGCGGTCGCGATCCGCGGGGTCGGTCGGCCATGAGGCGGCGAGAGTGTCGAGACCGCGGCGATACGCCTCGGGGTCGGCCGGCAGGTCGGCGGGACGCCACCCGTCCCCCTCGCCGCGGGCGAGCTGGGCGTCCACGCGCGCGGCGATGTCGATCGCCGGGCCCTCCTGCGGGACGACGAGGTCGGCGATCTCGCGCAGGAGCGTCAGCTGGGCGAGGTCGAGCACCTCGGGGGCGTACCCGCGGTCGTCGGGCAGCGCGCGGCGGGCCATGATGCCGCGGACGCGCGCATCGACGCGGTCGCCGGCGATGAGGCGGACCCACTCCGCCGGGACGACCGGGCCCACCCGCACCTCGTCGTCGACGAACGCCTCGATGGCCGCGGCCGCTTCGGCGTCGCGTTCGAGCGGGATGAGGTGACCGGTGTCGGCGAGCGTCGCGAAGCGGGCGCGGGGGTAGACCGAGGAGAGCAGACCTGGTTGAGCAGCGGCGCCGAGGTCGGCGTCGTCGGTGCCCGCGAGCACCAGGACCGGCAGGTCGAGCGTCTGCACCTGGGCGGTGGCGTCGACCGTGCTCCCGGTCTCGAGCCACGTGCGCCACGCTGCGGGAGAAGTGCGACGCAGATCGGCGACCGCCTGAGCGTGCGCCGCGTCGTCGAGAGGGCGGGCGACGTTCTGGTCGAGGAAGGTGTCGGCATCCTGCTCCGAGATCGGCCCCTCGGCCACCCACGAGAGCATGAGCGCACGGCGCTCCTCGTCCATCGGCTCGGGCCGGGGAGGGGACGGCGCCATCAGCACCAGGCCGCCCAACCCGAACAGCGACGCGTCTCCGCGCAGGACACGGGATGCCACGAGCGCGGCGATCTTGCCGCCCATGCTGTGGCCGCCCAGCAGCCACCGGCCGCGGGCCTCGGCGTGCAGACGGCGTTCCACGTGCGCGACGCTCGCCGCGAGGCTGGAGTCGTCGGCATCCGCCTCGTCCCCGAAACCGGGCAGGTCGATGCCGACGACGCGGACACGGCCCTCGAGACGCGAGGCGAGACGGTCGAACGATCGGGCGCTGGCACCCAGCGCGTGCAGCAGATACAGGGTGGGGGTCGCCTCGTCGGGTGCGGAAGCGGTGTCTTCGGACATGCACTCACCGTTTCGCACCCGGGGGTGCCGCGAGGGTCGCTTGCCAAGCGAGACGTTTTGCGCAAGCGTCCGCGGCGACGACACGACCGGCCCGCGGAGAACGCGAAGGGCGGGACCGCCGACACGACGTCGGGGGTCCCGCCCTTCGGCCCGTCCGGAGCCCGTCCGGAGCCCGCCCGGCGTGATTACGGCGTGACCATGCCGCCGTTGACGTTGAGCGTCTCGCCCGAAACGTAGCTGGACTCCGCCGACGCGAGGAAGACGAACGCCGGGGCGATCTCGGCCGGCTGACCGGCGCGCTGGTAGGTGCTCTCGTCGTCGAAGTGCTCCATCTGATCGTCGGACACGCCCTGGCTCACCTGCAGGGCGGACCAGGTGGGGCCCGGTGCGACGACGTTGACCCGGATGCCGCGCGAGGCCAGCTGCTGCGCGAGACCCTTGGAGAGATTGTTGATGGCGGCCTTCGTCGCCGCGTAGTCGAGGCGGTCGGGGGCGGGCACGTAGGCCTCGAGGGACGCGGTGTTGATGATCGTGCCACCCTCGGGCAGGTGAGCGAGCGCCGCCTTGGTGATCCAGAACGGGGCGAACACGTTCGTCCGGAAGGTCTGCTCGAACTGCTCGTCGGACAGGTCGTCGACCTTCTCGACCATCACCTGCTTGCCGGCGTTGTTCACCACGATGTCGAGGCCGCCGAGGGCCTCGGCGGTGCGGGCGACGAGCTCTCGGCACGCGCCGGGATCGGTGATGTCGGTCGCGATCGAGACGCCCGTGCGCCCGGCATCCCGGATCTGCTCGAGGATGTGGTCGGCGTCGCGCTGTTCGTCCGGGAGGTGCACGATCGCCACGTCGGCGCCCTCGCGCGCGAAGGCGATCGCGACCGCCCCGCCGATGCCGGAGTCGCCGCCGGTGATGAGGGCCTTGCGCCCCTGCAGGCGGCCCAGACCGCGGTAGGTCTTCTCGCCGAGGTCGGGAACGGGGGTCATGTCGGCCTGCACGCCCGGCTCGGGCTGGTGCTGCAGCGGGGGCTCGACGCGGGAGTAGCGGGTGACGGGGTTGTCGAAGGTGAACTGGTCGCGATCGGAGGTCATGCTCCGACGCTAGGCAGGGCCGACCGCGGGACGCACGGCCTTGACGAGGGGCGGGACACCCTGCCCCCGTCGAGGTGAGTCGAATGGATGCCACGGGTGAGATGCCGGACCAAGCTCGGCGGCCAGGGGGCGAGCGCGTTCCGCGCCCGCGTCGTCGGTGTCTACCGTCGCGACGTGACCCCTGACCCCGCGCCGCGCGTCGTCGCGCATCTCGTCGACCGCACGACCGGGGGAGTCCCCGTGGCGGTGCGCAGCTACATCCGCACCTCGCCTCCCGCGTATCGCCACGTCATCGTGTCCCCGCCCATCGCAGGAGGACCGGCGCCGGTGTGGGCGGGGGTCGACGCCGCGCACGTGGCATGGGACGCGTCGACCCCGGTCCGCGCGCTCCGCGACCTCCGGGGCATCCTGCGCCGCGGGCGGTTCGACGTCGTGCACGCGCACTCCAGCTTCCCCGGCGTGTACGCGCGGCTGCTCCGTCCGGCCCGGACGCGCGTCGTCTACACCCCGCACTGCTTCGCCTTCGCCCGCACCGACGTGTCGTTCGTCCACCGCTCGGTCTACCGCGTGATCGAGCGGACGCTCGCCGGACGGACAACGGTGCTCGCGGCGTGCGGTCCCGGAGAACGCGACGAGGCGCTGGGTGTGGGGATCACCGCGCACCGCGCGCTCGTGGTCCCCAACCTGCCCTCTCTCGTCGACGTCCACGCCCGCCCCCCGCGGGCGCTGCGGGACGGCGTGCTGCGCCTCGGGATGCTCGGACGCTGGTCGCCGCAGAAGGACCCGGCCTTCTTCGTCGACCGCGTCGCGTCCCTGCGTCGCGCGCTCGCCGACGTGGACGTCCAGGCCACGTGGATCGGGGACGGGAGCGCGGCCCCCGGCATCCGCGTCACCGGGTGGGTCGAGGCCGAGTGCGTCCGCCGCGAGCTCGACGAGCTCGACGTCTACCTCCACACCGCAGCGTGGGAGGGGTTTCCGATCGCGATCCTGGATGCCGACGCGGCCGGCCTGCCCATCCTGGCGCGGCGCATCCGCGCCCTGCCGGACCTGCCGGCCGCGTTGACCCTGGACGAGGGCGCGGCCGCGCTGGTCGCCGCGGTGCGGGAGCGGAGGTTCGCCGCGTGGAGCGCCGAGAACCGGCGGGGCTGGCGCGCCTATCTCGGCCACCGCGATGCGCGGAGCCAGGGCGACGCGCTGGCGCGCGCCTGGGGGTGACCCGGCTTCACTCGTATCGCAGCTCGCGGGCGATCCGCCGGGGATCGGTCTCTTGACCGTAGCCGTGTCTCGCCGGCGAGAACCGGGCGCGCAGCCGAGCGCCGGCCCGCATCTTCCAGAGCTTCCACGGCACGCGCTCGAGGGGAGTGATGAGCGTCGTCATCGGTAGTCGCGCCCGCCACTTCAGACGCATGTACCGGTGGGCGCGGGCGTAGCCGCCGCCGAGCGAGGTGATCGGTTTCGCGTGGTGCACGATCCGCAGGGGCAGGGCGTAGGAACGGCGCCCCTGCAGGCGTCCCATCTGCACGAGGTCGACCCCGTAGAGATGGAAGCCGGGCACGCCGAGGTCGACGAGGGTCAGGTCGCCGGCACGCAGGATCAGCAGGCACTCGTCCAGGCACTCCACGGCCGCGGGGCCCGTGATCCGCTCCCCGACGACGCGTCCCCGGTCGGTGCTCCACACCGTCCCGTGCGTGACGAGGGCGGCGTCCCGACCGATCGCCCCGGCGACCGCCCACCGGGCATCCAACCGGTCGAGGGCGGCGAGCTGCTCGGCGAGGTCGGCGAAGAAGCCGCGGGGAAGGTAGACGTCCTGGTGGGCGTAGACGACGTACCCCTCGGTTGTGGCCCGCAGGGCATCGGCGATGACGCCGTTGGCCGAGCGCGCGTCGCGGACGACGCGCAGGGGGATGCCGTCGGTCGACAGATCGGGCGACGCGGCCAGGCACCGGGACAGGGTTTCGTCGTCGTTGACGGGGGCGACGACGACGAACGGGGGTACGGCGTTCACGGG
>NZ_QAJB01000459.1:0-1049 GCF_003061325.1 Microbacterium sp. HMWF026 | reverse complement strand
GTCTACCCCGGCGAGAGCTGAGCGCGCGGCGCCTGCCGCCGACGGTGTTCAACCCGGGGGTGGGTGCGAAGGGTGCCCGCCCGGGGTGGGTGCGCTGGGCGCCCGCCGCCCGGGGGTCGGTGCGCAGGGTGCCCGCCCGGGTCGGCGCGTGGGGTACCCACCGCCCGCCGGCACGGGTCAGACTGGGGGCATGCCCGACAATCAGACCGCCCGCGTCGCCGTCTACCTCGACTTCGACAACATCGTCATGTCCTGGTACGACCGCGTGCACGGACGCAACGCGTACTCGCGCGACCGGCAGAAGATCGCCGAGAACCCGATGGACCCCGAGATCGCGGAGCGCCTGACAAAGGCGACGATCGACGTCGGCGCCGTCATCGACTACGCAGCCTCGTTCGGCACGCTCGTGCTCACCCGGGCCTACGCGGACTGGTCGGCTCCGGTCAACGCCGAGTACCGCTCCCAGCTGGTCGCGCGTGCCGTCGACCTGGTGCAGTTGTTCCCCGCCGCCGCGTACGCCAAGAACGGCGCCGACATCCGTCTGGCCGTGGATGCCGTCGAGGACATGTTCCGCCTCCCCGACCTGAGCCACGTGGTCATCGTCGCGGGCGACAGCGACTACGTCCCCCTCGCCCAGCGGTGCAAGCGCCTGGGCCGGTACGTCGTGGGGGTGGGCGTGGCCGGATCGACCGCCAAGTCGCTCGCCGCCGCGTGCGACCGCTTCGACGCCTACGACTCGCTGCCCGGCATCCCGAAACTGGCCGAGACGAAGAAGGACAAGGATGCCGCTCCCTCGCGGCCGCGCGCTCGTAAACGGTCCAAGGACCCCGCGGTCGACCTGCTCGAGCGCGCGATGCAGCTCGAGGCCGAACGCGCCGACGGCGAGTGGCTGCACGCGTCGGCCGTAAAGGACCTGATGAAGCGCCTCGACCCGTCGTTCAGCGAAAAGGCTCTGGGGTTCCGCAGCTTCTCGGACTTCTTGAAGGCGCAGGGCGACCATGTCGAGCTGGACGAGGAGTCGAACGTCGTGCAGGTGAAGGCGGTCACGC
>NZ_QAJB01000458.1:0-4634 GCF_003061325.1 Microbacterium sp. HMWF026 | reverse complement strand
CGATGGTGCTCGCCAGGGCCGCGAGGATCAGGAGCCCGACTCCGCCTGCTATCGCCCACGGGTTGTGCAGGAGGGCACCGATTCCTGTGATCGCGCCGCCCGCGGCAAGCAGCGGGCCCAGGGCGCAGCAGGCGACCACGAGGAAGGCCGCGCCCAGCGCCATGAGCAGACCACCCCCGGTTCGGTTGTCATCGTGAGGCGACATCGCCATCTTCGTCCGTGAGGTGGGCTGGTTCAGCAGCACGCGTCCGGCCCGCGGTAGCTGCCGTCTCCTGTGCCGCTGACTGGACGTGCAAGCGTTTCGGGGAGGAGGTTGCGGCCAAGCCCGAAGGCTTCGGCGACGGACAGTACCCGGCCTTCCGGGTGCTCTGCAAGCCAGCCGCCTGCGTCTTCCGGAGAGGTGAAGTAGTGGACCTGGTTGCAGAACGAGGAGCGGATCGACGGCAGATTCCCGGGGTCGACCAGGGAGACGACTGCGGTGATTGGTTCCACGCTGGTGACACCGGCGGTCGGATCGACCGTGACCCGGATTGTGTCGCCGCTGGCCGGGGAGACCGACTCGATCCGCGCGGGACGGCCGATAAGGGTGGGGAAGATCAGAGTGTCAAGGGCGCACCAGGTGTAGAGCTCCTCACCGGCGACGGTGAACCGGTGCCGGGTGGGGCGCAGGGTGAGGCCTTGGCCGATGATCCGGCCCTGGTCGTCGTACTCGGTGTCCGGCATCGCGGCCAGGCGGGCGCGGACCTCGTCGGCAGTGAGAGCGGCGGCGGCCGCGAGGTCGTCGATACTAACCGGGTCACCATCCGCAAGCAGCCGGAGCAACGGGACCAGCAGGGTTGTCTCGGCGGATCCGGCGAGACGGTCGATCAGGTCGGTAGCAAGGTTCGTCATCGTAATTGATCCAGTTCTGATGGGGTGCGTGCGTCGGTGCACTGTCAGGCACAGCAGGACAGTTTCGAGACGTCGGTGGTGAACGCTTTCGCGACGATACGGATGCCCTCGGCCATGGTCAGATACGGGGCCCACGCGTCGGCGACCTCGGTGATGGTCTTGCCGAGGATGTAGACGCCGGCGGCGGCGAGCTCGCCCGCGTCCTGAGCGACCGCGGTGAGGCCGAGGATTTCACCAGTGTCGGCGTTGGCAACCATCTTGATGAACCCGCGGGTGTCCCGGTTCACCACCGCACGAGGCACATAGTGCAGAGGCAGGACCCGACAGTCGCAGCGGATCCCGGCCGCGATGACCTCTTTCTCGGTCATCCCGACCGCGCCGATCGCGGGACTGGTGAACGTCACCCGCGGCATCCGCGTGTAGTCGACCGCTGCGTCCGCTCCGTTGAAGGCGTTCTCGGCGACCAGCGTGCCGTGGCGTGCCGCGACGTAGACGAACTCGGGGTGCCCGGTGACATCCCCGGCCGCCCAGACTCGAGGGTTGGAGGTTCGCAGTTCGTCGGTGACGACGACCTGTCCGGCGTCGCCGGTCTTCACCCCGACGACGTCGAGGTTGAGTCCTGCCGTGACCGGGCGGCGTCCGAGCGCGACGAGGATCTCGTCCGCACGGAACTCCTGCTCACCGCCGGAGACCTCCGCCGTGACAACGACCTGACCGGTGGCGGTGTCTCGGACGACCCGGGTCGGAACAGCACGGCGGACCACCCGGATGCGCTCGTCGGCGAAGACCTCCTGCAGAGCCTTGGAAACCTCGGGCTCCTCCTTCGACGCGAGCCGGGAACGCACCAGCATGGTCACCGTCGAACCCAGCCGGGCAAACAGCTGAGCCAACTCCAGCGCCACGGAGCCACCACCCAGCACCACCAACGAGTCGGGCACCTCGGTCAGCTCCATCGCCGACGTCGACGTCAGGTAGCCAACGTCGTCGAGCCCCTCGACGGGCGGGGCCCAGGGGGCGGAGCCCGTGGCGATCAGGTAATGCGCGGTCTCGATGGTCTCAACGGTGCCGTCGGCAGCGGTGACCTCCAACACGGGCGCATCCGGAGTGCCAGCGAAGGCTGCGTCGCCCTGCCGGACCGGCCAGCCGTACGCCTCGGCCACGTCGAAGTACTTCTCCCCCCGCATGGCCTCGGCCAGCTCCTGCTTGCCACGCACCAGACCGGGCATGTCCACCGGGCCCGCGGTAGCGGCAATCCCTGGGAATCGGGCGCCGGCGTCCGCCGCCACATGGCGGGCCTCACCGGCAGCGATCAGCGCCTTGGACGGCACACACCCGGTGTTCACGCACGTGCCACCGAACGTGCCGCGCTCCACCATCACCACCGACTTGCCCAGCATGGTGGCGCGGATCGCAGCGGCGAACGCCGCACCACCCGATCCGATCACGGCCAGATCAAACCTCGACTGCATTCCGATCCCTCCCGGACCTATCGCGAACATTCGCTGCTACAGTCATCATCAACCTTCCTGTGCGGTGGAAGGTCAAGTCCTCTGACGAAGGAGCGTCGATAATGCGGATCGGTGAACTCGCTGAGGCGGCCGAGACGACCGCAAAGACGCTGCGGTTTTACGAAGACCAGGGACTCCTACCCGCGACCGAGCGCACACCCAGCGGCTACCGCGACTACACGACTGCGGCGCTTGCCCGTATCAACTTCATCCACCGCGGTCAAGCAGCCGGACTCACCCTGGCCCAAATCCGGCAGATCCTCGACATCCGCGACCACGGCCAAGCCCCCTGCAACCATGTTCGCGACCTGCTCGACACACGCCTCGCTGACATCGACCAGCAACTCGCACAGCTCCACGACCTCCGCGACACCCTCGCCGCGCTACGCGACCAGGCAGACCACGTCGAGCCCGACACCTGCAGCACCGACCAGGTCTGCCGCTACCTATAGCAGCGCCCCGATCGAGAGGTCTGAGAACTATGAGTCGTCTCCGGTGATCCCCGGGCGGAGAGGACGGACTCGAGACCATCACCGCGACATCGGATGACCGCCGCCAAACAGCACTGCAAGAACACCGCCAAAGAGCGTCATCAGTCACAATTCCGGCACCTCGTCGACGGCCCCTGCGGGTGGTGCGAAACCGATCGGCTTCGCACCACTTATTAATCGGCAGTTACCGATATGATCGTCACATGCCGATGACACAAGAGCTCGCAGCTGCTGTATCTCTGTTCCACTCTCTTGCCGATCACAGTCGCCTGACGATCCTGCGTCGGCTGTCCGTTGGTGAAGCGCGGGTGAGGGACCTCACCGACGAACTCGGCTTGGCGCAGTCAACCGTGTCAGAGCACGTTGGATGCCTCCGCGAATGCGGACTCGTTGTTGCCCGCAGTGAGGGCCGACAGAACTTTTACTCTGTCTCCACTCCCGAGGTGATCGATGTTCTCGAAGCGGCCGAGCGACTCCTCGCCGCGACGGGTTTCAAGGTCGATCTGTGCAAGACGTACGGGAGCGACGCCCGATGATCGGAACCATCGTGGCCGCCATCGGCCTGTTCGCGGCGACGAACATCGACGACATCGTCGTCCTCACCGTTCTGTTTCTCGCGTCCGCACGCGGAGCCCTCCCGGGATGGAAGGTCGTGGCCGGACAGTACCTCGGCTTCATCGCTCTGGTCGCAATCAGCAGCCTCGCCGCCGCAGGCCTCACCATCGTTCCGGATGAATGGGTCGGGCTGCTGGGCCTGGTCCCACTTGCGATCGGTGTGTACGGGCTGATTCGTACGCTCCGACATCGCGGCGACGATGACGACGACGACGAAAGCTCCATCAGCGCCGGGGGCCTGCTCGGAGTTGCCGGCATTACCATCGCGAACGGTGCCGACAACATCTCGCTGTACACACCTGTCTTCCGCACCAACCCGGTTCCGGACACCATCGTTACCATCATCGTGTTCTTGGTACTCGTTGCCGTGTGGTGTCTTATCGCCCGCTTCGTGGGTACCAGCAAGGCTGTCACAGAGGCTCTTGAGAAGATCGAGCACTGGCTCGTGCCGGCCGTGTTCATCGGGTTGGGTCTGTACATCCTGGTCGAGTCCGGCGTGATCGTTCGTCTCATCGAAGTCCTGTCGTGAGCAGGTTCACACGCCTCCTCGCTGCCGCTGCTGCCGTAGTTGCCGCCTTCACGGTCGACCAACTCACCAAAGCGTGGGCCCTGTCCTACCTCGACGGAGGCCGTGATATCGACCTTGGGCTGGGCGTATCCCTGCGCCTCGTGTTCAACCCTGGGGTCGCATTCGGTCTCGGCGGCGATGTGGGAGCGCCGCTTGTCGTCGGCGTTATGGTCCTTGTCGCCGCGCTGCTCACGTGGATCGTCATCCGAGTGCTGCGGAGGCAGAGCATGGGCGCTACTGCGCTGCTGGCTGCCGCCGCCGGCGGCGCGATCGGCAACCTGTGGGACCGCACCACACGCGCTGAAACCGGACCGCTCAGCGGAGAGGTGGTCGACTTCATCGCTGTCGACTGGTTCGCCATCTTCAACGTGGCTGACATCTTCACAACGCTCGGCCTGCTCGGGTGGGCAGCCTTGTATCTGCTCCGTCGAGACCACGCTCCCATCAGCGGGAGCACCGGTGACGGTTCCTAGCACCGCGGCTGATCTGGGAACGAGGAGGGCCCGCACGGGTATTCGTGCGGGCCCTTCGCGGGTGGCGGAGGGCGGTGCCCGCCGCGAT